>JANYHQ010000383.1 GCA_025358985.1 Acidimicrobiales bacterium | reverse complement strand
CGGGTGAGGATGTCAACGCCGGTATCAGTGACCAGTACGGTGTGCTCGAACTGCGCAGTACGTCCGAAATCGCGTGTCACCGCCGTCCAGTCGTCGTCCCACACCTCGTAGTCGTAGGTGCCCAGGGCAATCATGGGCTCGATGGTGAACGTCATACCCGGTTGCATGATGGTGCGAGCATTCTTGTCGTAGTAGTGCAACACCGATGGGGCCATATGAAACACCTCCCCAATGCCATGGCCCACAAACGCCCTGATGACGCTGTAGCCATACTTCTCGGCATGGTCTTGTATGGCCCGACCAATATCGGAGATGGGCCTGCCTGGCACTACTGCCTTGATGCCTAGGTACATTGACTCTTCGGTGACCTGCACCAGACGCCGGCTGGCCTCGTCCACATCGCCCACTAGGAACGTGGCACTGGTATCGCCGTGCACGCCGTTCAGAAAGATGGTGGCATCCACGTTGACGATGTCACCATCTTCAAGCGGACGGTCGTCGGGGATGCCGTGGCAGATGATCTCGTTCACTGATGTACAAATGGACTTGGGGTAGCCGCCGTAGCCCACGCAACTGGGGTACCCACCGCGAGCGATGTACGCCTCGTGAGCCACTATGTCGAGTTCGTCGGTGGTTACACCGGGTTTCACATGCCTGCCCACCTCCACCACCACTTCAGCTGCCGCCTTGGACGCCAGGCGCATCAACGCAATGGTCTCCGGGCTCTTCACGAGTGGTGCACTGGTGCGTTTGGGCTTACCCCGATTGTCCACATAGTCCGGGCGCACGATGCCGGCTGGCACCGTACGCACGGGGGACACGTTGCCGGGTTTCACGGATTGGATGAAGCGCGCCGCAGGACCTACGTCCTTGTGGCAACGCTTGAACTTCTTGCCTGACCCGCACCAGCAGGGATCGTTCGACTTCGGCAGATTCATGATGGACACAGGATACGAGGTGATACGGCCAATACAGCCCGGGTGGGAGCTTCGGGGGCCGTATCCTGTTCGCCCATGTCCCACCCGCACGCCCAACCCTTTGCCGATGACCTCCTCAAGGAGCGCTACGGGGCGGACTTGGCGGGCGTCATCGAGGCCAAATGGCAGCAAACATGGCTGGAGCAAGGCACCTTCAACACCCCCAACCCGGTGGGACCACTCAGTGAGGGTTTCGAAGCAGTTTCGGATCGGCCAAAGCTGTTTGTGATGGACATGTTTCCCTATCCGTCCGGGGTTGGGCTGCACGTAGGCCACCCATTGGGATACATCGCCACCGACGTATTCGCCCGGTTCAAACGCATGACCGGTCACAATGTGCTGCACACCATGGGTTACGACTCGTTCGGGTTGCCGGCCGAGCAGTTTGCCGTAGAAACCGGTACCCACCCTCGTGTCACCACTGAAGCCAACATCGCCACCATGGCCCGCCAGTTGCGGCGATTGGGCTTGGGCCACGATCCCCGGCGCTCGATTCGTACCACCGATGTGGCGTTCTACCGCTGGACGCAGTGGATTTTTCTGCAGGTGTTTAATTCCTGGTGCGATCCGACCACCGGCGCGGCGCGACCAATCGCGGAGTTGGAACAGTCGTTTGTGGAGGGCACTCGACCCACCCCAGATGGCCGCCCGTGGGCCGAACTGAGTGGCGTACAACAGCGCCAGTTGATCGACGATCACCGCCTGGCCTATGTGGCGCAGAGCCCCGTCAACTGGTGTCCCGGTCTCGGCACCGTGGTGGCCAATGAGGAGGTCACGGCCGACGGCCGCAGTGACCGCGGCAACTTCCCGGTGTTCAAGCGCAACATGCGCCAATGGAACATGCGTATCACCGCGTATTCGCAACGACTCATCAATGATCTGGATTTGGTGAACTGGCCGGAGCCAGTGAAGCTGATGCAGCGCAATTGGATTGGTCGTAGCGAGGGTGCGCGAGTCAGCTTCGCGTCGCCCGCGGGGCCCATCGAAGTGTTCACCACCCGATCTGACACGCTGTTCGGGGCCACCTATGTGGTGTTGGCCCCGGAGCACCCGTTGGTGGACACCTTGGCCGCCGATGCCTGGCCGGACGGTACGTCGGCACAGTGGTCTGGAGGGCACGCTGCACCGGCCGATGCTGTGCGCGCATACCGTCGGCTGTCCCAGGCCAAGAGTGACGTGGATCGCCAGGTCGATAGTAGGGAAAAGACCGGCGTGTTCCTCGGCGTCACCGCCACTAACCCGATGAGTGGGGCCCAGATCCCCGTATTCATTGCCGATTATGTGCTCATGGGGTACGGCACCGGGGCCATCATGGCGGTGCCCTCGGGCGATCATCGCGACTTTGAGTTTGCCCGGGCGTTCGCCCTGCCCATCGCGGCCACCCAACAACCCCCGGTGGAATGGTTCGCCGCACAAGGCATCGAGGCCAGCCTGGATTGCGCCGGTTGGACTGGTGCCTACGTGGGTGAAGGGGCGCATGTGCAGTCGTCTCGCTCCGATGGCACCCTCATCCTTGATGGTCTGGACAAAGCTGATGCCATCGCCGCCGCCAACACCTGGTTGGAAGCCCACGATGCGGGGCATGGCACCACCAATTACAAGTTGCGCGACTGGGGCTTCAGCCGTCAGCGCTATTGGGGCGAGCCTATCCCCGTGGTGTTCGATGACACTGGTTTGCCTATTGCCCTGCCATCGCACATGCTGCCGTTGGAACTGCCCGAGACGGATCAGTTCTCACCGCGCACCTTCGCCCCCGATGACGAAGGGTCGAATCCGGAAGCGCCGTTGGATCGCCTCACGGAATGGGTCAATGTCACGCTGGATCTGGGAGATGGTCTGCGCCCATATCGTCGCGATACCAATGTGATGCCGCAATGGGCGGGTTCGTGCGCTTACTACCTGCGCTATATCGATCCGGTGGACGCACCGGGTGTGGACTTGCCGGCCGACCCCATCAACGAGCAGTACTGGATGGGCACCCCCACACCTGGTGACGCAGCCGGGGTGGACTTGTATGTAGGTGGGGTGGAACACGCCGTACTGCACCTGCTCTACAGCCGTTTTTGGCACAAGGTGCTGTTCGACCTGGGCCATGTGAGCACGCCAGAGCCATTCCACCGGTTGTTCAACCAGGGCTACATCCAGGCTTACTCGTACACCGACGCTCGTGGTGTGTACGTGGAAGCGGCGGACGTGGTGGATGCCCATGGTACGTACACATACCATGGTGAGCCGGTGACCCGGCATCTGGGAAAAATTGGCAAGTCATTGAAGAATGCCGTGTCGCCCGACGAAATGTTGGAAGAGTACGGTGCCGACACGTTTCGTCTGTACGAGATGTCTATGGGTCCGCTGGAGCAGGCCAAGCCGTGGGAGACGCGGGCAGTGTCCGGGGCGCATCGCCTGTTGCAGCGGATCTGGCGTGTACTGATTGATGAATCCACGGGTCAACCCCATGTCAACGCCGACGCGCCCGATGACGCCACCATGCGCCTGCTGCACCGTACGGTGCAATCAGTACGCGATTCGATGGATGGACTGCGGCTCAACACACCCATCGCCCGCCTCACCGAGTTGGTGAACCATCTCACCCAGACGTATGTGACTCCGGGGGTGGCCACACCGCGCCAAATTGCCGAGCCCTTGGTGCTCATGCTGGCTCCGTTCGCTCCGCATATGGCCGAGGAGTTGTGGGAGCGCCTCGGCCATTCCGAGTCGCTCACCTGGTATCAGTTCCCCGAGGCCAATCCGGCGTTACTGGTGGACAACACTGTGGAGATACCGATCCAGATCAATGGCAAGGTCCGGGCCCGCATCACCGTGGCCACCGGAACCGACCAGCCCACCCTTGAAGCAGCCGCTCGGGCCGACGCGCATGTTGCCGCGCTCCTTCACGGCCATACGGTGCTCAAGTTGGTGGTGGTGCCCGGGCGCCTGGTGAACTTCGTCATCGGCTGACCATGTCGCGATCAAGTTGCCCCAGAACTGTCGGTTTTACGTATCGTTGATTTCGAGTCGGCCGTCGGGGCCTCGGATGAGGTGTTCATCGGCCGTGTGGATGTGGTGGTGGTC
>JANYHQ010000326.1 GCA_025358985.1 Acidimicrobiales bacterium | reverse complement strand
GTGGCGAGCCGACGCTTCTCCACGCGGGCCGTTCCGGTGGGGAAGGTCCCGTCCACCGGCATGGCGCTCACGGGCAGGAGATCGCCCTCGCCAGCCAGGATCCGAGCAGTGACTCGTTGGACGAACTCGGTGGCGTCGGCGGGCACTGCGGGGCGTCGAGTTGGACCGGAGACGGTGTCGGGTATGGCCAGCTCAACGAGCCTCTCCGCCGCCAGGTCGACAGCGGCGAGGTTCGCTTCGACGATGCGGGGTCCCAACAAGGCGTATGCCTTTCGGATGGATGCTCGAAGGGCGTCGAGCGCAACCGTAGGCGGCAGCAGATCGGTCAGGAGGAAGAAAGCCGCCTGCATCACGGTGCTGATGAGCCCGGGCAGCCCGACCTCGCTGGCCACCCGGTGGCCGTCGATGATGTGTACACGTAGCTTCTTGTCGATGATCTGGCTCTGGACATCGGCCGGAAGCCGGTCCCACGTGCGCTCAGGGGCATAGGGGCTGTTGAGTAGGAACACGCCTCCTGGGCGCGCCATCGCCAGCACATCGACACGATCAAGCAGGCCCACCTGATGGCACGCCACCACGTGCGCGTCGGTAATGAGATAGGTGGAGCGAATCGGTCGACGGGAGAATCGGAGGTGGGACACCGTCATGGAACCCGACTTCTTCGAGTCGTAGACGAAGTAGCCCTGCGCCATCGTTGCGCCCGCCTCGCCGACGATCTTTGCGGTGGACTTGTTGGCGCCCACGGTTCCGTCAGATCCGAGGCCGAAGAACACGGCGCGAAGGTCGGCGTCGTCGGTGGTGAACGACGCGTCGACTGCCAGGCTGGTGTGCGACACGTCATCGGTGATGCCGACGGTGAAGCGCCGCTTGGGTGCTGAGGATGCGAGCTCGTCGTAGATGGCCTTGGCCATCGCCGGTGTGAACTCTTTCGACGCCAGACCGTATCGCCCGCCAATCACCAGAGGCATGGGCCTCTCGTCCGACATCGTAAGTGCACCGATGATATCGAGGAGGAGTGGATCACCGGTCGCCCCGGGCTCCTTCGTACGGTCGAGGACCGCCACACGCAACGCCGTCCTTGGTAGGGCGGCGAGGAACGCATCCACAGGGAATGGCCGATACAGGTGGACTTGGAGCACTCCCACCCGCTCGCCGGACGCCGTGAGCGCGTCGACGGCCTCAGAGATCGCGCCGACGCCCGAGCCCATCACGACAATCACCCGTTCGGCGTCTACTGCTCCCGTATACCCAACGATCTCATAGTGGCGACCAGTCAGTTCGCCAAACTGATCGAACACCGCCTGCACCGCCGCCGGAACGGCGTCGATGAACGGATTGATGGCCTCGCGCGCTTGGAAGAACACATCAGGGTTTTGCGCAGTGCCGCGCAACGTCGGATGGTCCGGGTCGAGGCCGCGCGATCGCAGTGCCGCAATGGCATCGTCATCGACGAGCGCCCGGAGATCGTCGTCGGAGGCAATCTCCACGGTGGCCACTTCGTGGGAGGTTCGGAACCCGTCGAAGAAGTGCAGGAACGGGACCCGAGTGGTCAACGTTGCGGCGTGCGCCACCGCCGCAAAGTCGGCTGCTTCCTGCACCGAACCGGCCGCCAGCATGGCCCAGCCCGCCGAACGCACGGCCATCACGTCGCTGTGGTCACCAAAGATCGACAGCGCATGCGTGGCCACGGCCCGGGCCGCCACATGGATCACCGCTGGGGTGAGCTCGCCCGCCAGTTTGAACATGTTCGGCAGCATCAGAAGCAGGCCCTGCGACGCAGTGAACGTGGTAGCCAGCGCCCCCCGGGTAGTGGCGCCGTGAAGAGTTCCTGCAGCGCCCGCTTCCGACTGCATCTCGACCACGTCCGGAATGATCCCCCAGAGGTTCGGCCTACCCTCGGCGGCCCACTGGTCACACCACTCGGCCATGGCCGACGCCGGCGTGATGGGGTAGATGGGAATCACTTCGGACAGCCGATAGGCAGTTCGGGCAACGGCTTCGCCACCATCGAGTGTCTCGCTCATGTCAGTTCATTTCGATCGTTGGCAACAGGAAATCGATTCGTTGCCGGAGTACGTGTTCTGGTTGCGCGCCGACGACGGTGTCGAGCACGTTGCCCTCGTGCAGCAACAGCAGCATCGGGATACTTGTCGCCTGGAACTTCGACGCCAGCTGGGGCGATTCGTCGACGTTGACCTTGACTACCTTTAGGCGGCCGGCGTAGGCACTGGCGAGTTGTCTGAGAACGGGTGCCACCAGCCGGCAGGGCCCGCACCATGGAGCCCATAGATCAACAAGCGTCAGAAGGCGCGTGTCGGTCGCCGAGGTGAACGACACGTCGTCGGCGTTCACTACCCAGGGAAGGTTGCTTTGACACTGGCCGCATTTCGGCCGCCCGTGTTCGATGTCTTGCACGCGGTTCTTTTTGCCGCATTGGGGGCACGCAACGATTGACATTTTCGGACTCATACGGTGGTGGACGCGTCGCGCGCAACGGAGTGTCGCAGTAGGCGACCCGCAGTGAGGGTGCCGCCGGTGCCACCGCCGAGGATAACAATGCGTCTGGACATGATGACTTCCTTTCGGTTGCCAGCCTTCATGAGAGGTACTCCATGGAGTAGAGCCGAACGGCCCGGGAACCCATGGTCTCTGGTCCCGAGGACTCGTGTCAGCCCAAGGGGCCCTCAACGGCGTCCTCGGCGGCGTCCACGACATTCGGGTCGACTGACACGTCCCATAGTTCCTTGATGCGGCGATGGAGCGTCGCCTCGACGTCGGCGTCCTCCTCCGGGACGAATCGGCGCACGACGCCGATCACCGCAGGCACCAGCACCTCCGCATCATCGACCGTGATCCCACTGCGAAGAGCGGCTGCAGCGTCGAGGGCCAGTTCGGTCTTCCAGTGCTTTGCGTTCTCACCGATCAGACGACGTGCGCCGACGAAGGCTCGGACGTCTTTCGGGAAGTGGCCCACGAGCTGCAGCCGCTCGTCGGGCGGGATCTGGTTCACTATGGCGTTCAGCGTTCCGCGTACGGCCGTGGCCGCCGACTCACCGGTGATGCCAATGGACTCGGCGGTGGCCAGCAGCGCCGCCAGCATGTCCGATTGCGGCACGAGTGTTTGGCCGTCCGACGGACGAGAATCGCCGGGGAGCAGACCGACGTGCAGATGCGATTCGACCACGCTCACCCCGGGCAGTCGCGCCACCTCGTCCTCGATCCGTTCGCCCTGCTCGACTGTTCCCACATCGCCATGCAGAAGCACCACGCTTCCCTCCGCCATCACGTGGATGCGCGGAAGGTCGAACTCGTTCACTAGTGGTCCAAGCTTGGTTCGTACGTGATCGGCGAGGTCGGCGCCCTCTGGGTGATCAACCACCTGTCTGATGGTGGTGACAGTGAGGACACCGGTAACGGTGCCAACAACAACCGTGCGCAGCTCCTTCTCGATCATCTCATTCCTCCCAGACCACCGGGACTTCGGAGTCCTGGCCCACCTCGACCCTGTACCGCAGGGTCGCTCTTCCAACAGGGCCGTTGGGCTCTACCTCGGTCGGCGAATGGCGGTATTCGGATCACAACACCAAGTCAGGTCCTCGGTTCCAGGATCACAACGGCAGTCTCCCCTTGGCGGCGTGCAGCGTAGGCGTCGAGATTCCTGTCGATCTCACCCCAACGTGCCCACAGCCGGTCCCGCTCTTCGCCGTGAGCGGGACCGTCCCCTCACTGGGCGCAGCCCGTCCTTGAGGTCGACCCGAGCGTCCGGGTTGGCTTGCAGGTTCAGCCACCATGCCGGCTCTCCTTGGCCCCAGCCGTTCATGGCCATCGTGACGATGTTCGGACCGTCCTCGAAGTAGCCGAACATGACGCTGCGTTCGACTCCAGTGCGTCGTCCGAGCGTGGTGAGGCGCGCCACGCCGTACCTGCCAGGCTTCGGTCGCCACAGACCCATTCGCCCGTAAGTCAATCGGTACAGACAGCGGTGGGCGAACCAGAACAGCCGTATGAACCAACGCGGAGGGAGGCGCGTCGTTGACGCAGACTTTGATATCACCGTGCCGACACGAGCGTCGGATCGAAGACGATGCGGCCTTCGACAGTTCCCGACAACACATCGGCGATCGACGCATTGACCGTGTCAAGCGGTCGAATCTCCCTGGTGACGCACGTGAGCCCACGGGCGTGAAGGTCGAACACTTCGCGGAGGTCCTGCCGGGTACCGACAATTGATCCTTTGACGGTGATCCCGTTGAGCACCGTCTGAAAGATCGGAAGGTCGAGATGGTTCGCTGCCGGAAGGCCAACCAGAACAAGCGTGCCATTGCGGCGGAGACTCTCGTACGCCTGTCGGCATGGCTCGGGGCTGGCTGCGGTCACAATCGCTTGGTGCGCCCCACCAAGATGTTGGATGAAAGCGATCGGGTCTTCCTTGGCGGCGTTGACGACATGTGAGGCACCGAGTTTGCGGGCCATTTCGAGTTTGGCGTCATCCACGTCGACGGCAACGACCTCAGCACCGGCGATGTGGGCGTACTGGATCGCCATATGGCCGAGGCCACCGACGCCGAAGACAGCGAGGATGTTCGTAGGGCGCATGCCCGACACTTTCACTGCTTTGTACGTGGTCACACCGGCACAGGTGAGCGGAGCAGCATCGAACGGATCGACACCCTCCGGCACCTCCACTACATAGTGGCCATCGGCCAGCACATGGTCGCCGTAGCAACCATCTACTCCATATCCGGTGTTCTTCTGGGCAAGACAGAGCGTCTCCCAGCCCGACACGCAGTACTCGCAAGAACCGCACGCAGTGTGCAACCAAGGTACGGCCACCCGTGCTCCGACAACCAGTTGGAGGCCAGGTCCAACGCTCTCAAAAATGCCAACACCCTCATGGCCGGGCACAAACGGAGGCGTCGGTTTCACCGGCCAATCCCCGTTTGCAGCATGGATGTCGGTATGACACAGCCCGCTGGCCTCCAGACGCACCACTACCTGTCCTGGGCCTGGCGTGGGGGTGGGGCGATCCTCGATGACGAGTGGTTTCCCGAACTGATGAACGACAGCGACGCGCATGACAGATACCTCCGAAGACAGACGGCGAACCCAAGGTGATTCGCCTACGTCTGGTTTGACATATCTGACTGCGTGCGATGTTGGGGCAAAGGTCAGATCGGTTTCGGTGAGCGTGACCTGGGTAGATGGTGGTCACCTTTGCGTTATCCTGGGTCATGCAGCACGTTTTGCACGGAGGACACCCAATGCAGGTACCCGTTGCTTCGAATAGTTCATCCGTCCCCTCTACATCGGACCCTGGACTGGGCGCAGGACAAATCATTGCCATCGTCATCGGGTCGCTTCTTGCTCTCGCTGGGATCGGGTCACTCCTCGGAGCCGGAGTACTCGGTTGGGCGAACGCCACCCAACGCGACTCGCAAGGTTACTTCTCCACCTCCACGCAGCGTTTTGCAACGTCGACGTACGCGATTACATCGGACAGAATCGATCTCAACTCCGGCGCTGGCCCGGGGGACTGGTTTGTCAAGAACGACAACATCGCCACGGTGCGTATCGGCGCCAAAGCTGAGAAGAGTGTGTTCATTGGGATCGGCTCGCAGGCAGACGTTGATCGTTACCTCAATGGCGTGGCCCACGACGAAGTCACCAAGGTCAACTACGGGCCCTTCTCCGCCTTGTACCGTCGCTCTCCCGGATCCACCGCGCCAACGATGCCAAACGGCGAATCGTTTTGGGTCGCCAAGGGCACGGGAGAGGGCACTCAGACACTCACGTGGACACCAACCCAAGGTGCTTGGGCAGTAGTGGTGATGAACACCGATGCCACGCCAGCAGTTAACACAAACGTTGCCCTCGGCGTTCGGGTTTCATTCCTCGGCTGGATCATCAGCGCGCTGAGTATCGGAGGAATCATCGCCCTACTCATCGGGGTAGCACTCATCATCGCCGGGGTGCCTCGGTCGACCCGACCCTTCTCCCATTCGGTACCTAACGGACCACCGATGACCACGGCGGCGCACGTGATCGACCTCACCGGCCACCCGCAACGCCGCCCATCGCCGGTGCGACTGGAAGGTCACCTCACCGAACCGCTGAGCCGTTGGCTGTGGCTGGTCAGGTGGATTTTGCTGATACCTCACCTCATCGTGTTGTCCGTGCTGTGGATAGCCTTCAGCGTCCTCACCATTGTTGCCGCCGTTGCGATTTTGATCACCGGCCGATACCCGAGGGGACTGTTCGACTTCAACGTGGGTGTGTTGCGGTGGACGTGGCGGGTCCAGTTCTACGGGCCCAGCGCCTATGGCACCGATACCTACCCGCCCTTTACTCTCCGCCACACGAGCTACCCAGCGACACTCGACATCGACTACCCAGAACGCCTCTCCCGGCCCCTCGTACTGGTGAAATCGTGGTTACTTGCTCTCCCCCACCTTGTCATCATCGCAATTTTCTCTGCCGGTTGGTCGTGGAATCGCAACAGCAGCAACAACGCATGGCGCGCCACCCAACTTGGCTACCCCGGTGGACTCATCGGCATTTGCGCCACCATTGCTGGGCTCGTTGTTCTCGTCCGCCGCTCCTATCCGAATGGATTGTTTGACTTCATTCTCGGCATGAATCGCTGGGTATACCGTGTGATTGCCTACGTCGCATTGATGACCGACGATTACCCACCCTTCCATTTCGACGGTGGACCTTCCGAACCACCCGAACACGATCCGTTGCCACCACCGACGAACCCTGACATGTATGCGCTCTCCGCAGTCGAGCCTCTTTCGCACCCGGTTGGATCTTCTGCGTGAAGCTCACCAGCGCAAGCCTGAGAATTGGCACGGCTGCAGGCATCGCACTCACCCTCAGGAGCTATCGGCGGTGGCACCTTCAGTGGGGCGCGACCGATGCAGAAGCACACCAAACACGACTCATCACCAGGGTCCGCGCCCGTTATGACTGGAGTGACCCATTTGCGTTGATCTGGGTGCTACTGATGGAACTCGGTGACTTCCCGATGATGCGCAAACAGCTGCTCGGGATAAAACGTCGCGTCGAGCGTCAGCGACCGGCCATAGTGGTGCGATGAGCGTGTCAGGCGTGTCGCCACCAGTAGCGGTAAAACTGTCTTGGATCCCGCTCGGCGCCGGACAGCAAATAGTGAAAATCAGTGGCACGGCGTTCGAAGCCATTTCCGCGGTACTGCAGCGGCGTACACCATGCGACATCTACCATGCCGCACTCGTCATCACCGTTCCCGAGGGCAGATATACCATCGAAATGACCCCCATCCCCGATCATCATGGCGAAACACGGGGGGTTGTGGCAGAAGGGCCGGTTGGGATGAAGTGGCTCGGCCGCTTCCGCATTTTTCGCTACGAGATTCGCCGATGGAGCGGAGGCGTCATTCCAGATCTTAACGAGGCCGTATCCACTGCCACGATCAGCGCCGATGCAGCATGTGCACATCGCCTGCTCGAACTCCTGCCTACTGTCCCAGTTCTGGTGTGGGGGCGAGACGAACTCCACGCCGGTGACATGTGGAATTCCAACTCCGTCATTGCCTGGCTCCTCACCCGAGGCCACATCGACACCGATCAAATCGCATTTCCAATTGGTGGTCGCGCACCTGGTTGGAGTGCCGGTCTCGTGGTGGCCAAACATCAGCTGAATGAGGCGCTCACAGTCCGCTAGCTCGGCCACAAATTTGGCGAGAGGACCCTCTTACCGTCGTTGGCTGCTTGCCGCCGGGATCTCGATGGCTGCTGAAGGTGGCGCTCATACTGCTGAAGGAACCATGGCTGCAGCTGCGTCCTCGGCCGCTGCGATCATGGCATCTAACTTGGTCAGTTGTTCGGTGTTGTGGAGGTACAACGGGGGCGAGTACACCATGACCAACTTCAGTTTGGTGTCGTTGGCGGCGCGGATGTCGTGACGAGTGCCGCCGGGTACGTGCACCAGATCGCCCGGACCCAAATCACTGCTCATCCCCTCGATCACCACCTGCCCATCACCCTTGATCACCATCAGCAACTGATCCGAGAAGTGGATCTGCTCGCCAACGTCTTCACCTGGTTGCAGGCTCATCACCAGCACCTGGGCGTGGTCGGTGGTGGAGACAACTTTGCGAAAACTTCGGTTGCGCTTGGCTAGTTTTCCTATGTCTGCGTGAAGGATTTCCATTGCGTCTCCTCGAAATTGCGACCGATGCTCTCCCACCAGTCTGCGTTCGGGCATCATTCGACACCAGAGGCCAAGGTCCCAATGACGCGGACCACTGACCACTGCACACTTCACACCGGAAGGACCTTCGCCTCTACCAGTCGGTGAGCGGATGGCAGACAATCATGCGTCATGAAGGTGCTCGTTGTGATCAGCTCCAAACACGGTGCCACCCGGGAGATCGCTAAAGCTGTTGCCGACCGCCTCTGCGATGCTGGCCACTCGGTGACCACGGTTGATGCCACTGCGCAAGATACGGATCTCGACAAACTTGATGCGTTTGTGATCGGCTCAGCCCTCTACATGGGCCATTGGACAAAAGAAGCGCATCGCTTCATCGATGAGCACCATACGCAACTTGCAGCCAAGCCCGTCTGGCTGTTCTCCAGCGGGCCGCTCGGCGACCCATCGGAACCGGTCAAATCAGACCCGGACGTTGACGAACTCACAGCGCTTCTTGGCGCCCGCGGCCATGCAGTGTTCGGTGGAGCACTCGACAAGGCCGACCTCAACCTGGTGGAACGGGCCGCAATACGAGCGGTCCACGCCAAGTATGGCGACTACCGCCACTGGGACGAGATCGCCGCCTGGGCCGACGATATCGACAAAGCACTGAAAAACATCTCCGCACATACGATGCCCGTCAATTGACTGCGGCGAATCTGATCGGTCGCAAATCGCTGCTGGGTGACCTTGTCACAGCGCCTGGCTCGGTCCGTCAGTGAGCTGATCAGTTTTGAGGCTGGGTCAAAGTCGGGAGTCGACACAGAAGACCTTCACCACTTTCGCGTGGCGACAAGGCGGTTGCGGTCCGACTTGCAGATATTCCATTCCGTTCTCGATCCGTCATGGGCCTCGAACCTACGCAACGAACTCAAGTGGCTGGGAACCGAAGTAGGTGTCGTGCGCGATTTAGATGTGCGGCAAGCCGGTCTCGTCAATCGCCTGAACATGTTGTGCGAGGCGGATGGTGCTGGCGCCAACCGCCTCCTCACTCTCCTCAGCAAGGAACGCTCAGCTGCGCGCATACAAATGCTCCGGGCGTTGGAAGGCGAGCGCTATCGAACGCTGGTCAACACCCTGCAGGGGGCAGCAACGCATCCAATATTCTCTGCCGAAACCAAGCCCGTCACTGAGCGTCAGGCGGCGCGTTTGCTGCCGAGTCTGGTGAAGAAGCCTTGGAAGAAGTTGCGGGCCGCAGCTCGAAGCATCACCCACGACTCCACCGATGAAGACGTACATGCTGTACGCAAACTCGCCAAACGGTGCCGGTATTGCGCTGACGCAGCCGCCATGGTGTGCAGACCCGACGCAGTCCACTTCGCCCGGGCAATCAAAGAAGTGCAGGCTGTCCTTGGCAACTACCACGACACTGTCATCACCGAACTGTGGCTGCGCCGAGCAGCGCAATCAACACCCTCAATTGGACTGGTGGCCGGCCTGCTCATCGCCGGACAAAGAAACGAACGAGCAGCACTTCGTCGACAGTTCGCATCAGTGTGGCGGCAAGCCAACCGCCCGTCGCTCCGAGCTTGGCTCAGCTAGTTGACCTGGTCCAGAGAGAGTCGATGGGGAGAACGGCGAGACGGTCGCCCGTGCGGAGGGCTTCGGGCGCAAGGCAGAGCAAGAACCCAAAGCGGAACCGATCGCCGAGCCGATCCCTGAGAAACCGCAAGCCAGTCAAGTCCGCCGTGGTGGGCGATGCCGTCGCTTTGACTTCGATGCCAACTTTTCCATGGACCAAAACTACTGTACTTTCGTTCCTAGTTTGGTCGCCATTTCGTCCGTAACACCACCGCCGTTTCTGACCACAGCTGCGGCTGACTCAGCCGACGTGGACGGACCAGCATTGGTCCAATGGTTCAGCCGTGGTGGACACCATCTCGATTTCGCCGTTGGATTGCACTTTCCACCCATGGAGTGACTCTTGGAGCACCTCGGCGATAGTGGACGGGTCATCATCGTGTTCAATCACCCAACACCCCGTGGTGGTGTTCATGTGCACGTCATGCACCATCGGGTTGGTGAGCAACACTCCCCGAGTGGACTCGGTACACGAGGGGCAGTTGGCGTGGTCAATTCTCATCAGTGTTCGCATGCGCGGCGCAAACCTCTCTGTTGGTGACGGAAAATCATTTCAGCCAATTCGGATATACGGAATCGGTTCCAGCGTGGCGGCACTCACCCTTGCATTCACCACGTCGTGGGCTATGTCGATGAGTCCTATTCCGCAGTGAAGTGAGTGACTACGGAGTACGGAGAAGGCTTGCTCCATGGTCAGTCCGGTGCGTTGGGCAATCATCGCCTTGGCCTGCTCAATGACAATTCTGGTCTCCAGCGCAGCTTGACGTTGATCGTTGTGCCGTTGGGTGTCCAACTCAGATCGTCTCTGCAAGATGGCAATAGTGGCCATGTCAGCCAAGGCCTGGCCCGTGTCAACGTTGTACGCAGTCATCACCCCCCGCTGAGTGGAGAACAGTGAGCACGCCTATGACAGTTTCACCACAACGCATTGGCAGTACCTGTAGTGAGTGGAAGCCAGCCGCCAGCCCTGCGGTTGCGAAGCGGGGCCACATGGGGCTCACGACGTTCAGATTGGGCAACGACACGGGTTCACCTGAGTCCAGACATTCGATACACGGGCCTTCTTGGCTGCCGACCTCGAAGTTCTGCAACATCCGCGCCTGTTCATTAGATGTCGCAGTCACTTCCAAGGTCCCGTTGGAGGCGACCAGAACCAGCCCGGCTGCGGACACATTCAACAGCAACAAGCATGCGTCCAGCAGCAGATTCTCCAGGTTGGGTCCATACGCATCGTCGTCGATCGCAGTGGCGGCTAGTGCCACCAGCGTTCGTGCCAGACGCGCATCTCGTCCCACCATGTCCGCCTCAGACTGCACACCGTCAAGGCCGGGAGGTAATTCGACGACATACGGTGTCGCCAGCCAGTCTCGAATGGCCCCGATCGTTGCTGCAACGAACGTCTGGTCGTCGACTTGACCAACGTCTAGGGCTGCCCGAGTCAAAGTTCGCAACACATCCACCGCAAGAAACTGAGACCGCTGATCCAGATCGAAGAACTTTGCAGATCGTTCCATGTGGTCATCGAAGAGTGCGGCAACTACCCACGCCAAAGACGAGTCGGGCCACACATCGCGCAATGGGAACTCATCTGCCGGCTGATTCCGTTCGATCAATCCCACTTCGGTGCCCCGGTGCTTCCTCTCCTAA
>JANYHQ010000295.1 GCA_025358985.1 Acidimicrobiales bacterium | reverse complement strand
TTGTCGGTTGAGAGGGGACCCCTTATGGCATCGGTCGAGTTGCAGCACATCTTCAAGCGCTACGACAACGGTTTCGAGGCCGTCCTGGATCTCAACCTCACCGTCCAGGATGGGGAGTTTCTGGTACTGGTCGGTCCCTCCGGCTGTGGCAAGACCACGGCGCTGCGGATGGTGGCGGGATTGGAAGACATCACCGACGGTGAACTACTCATCGGTGACAAGCGGGTCAACGATGTACCGCCCAAGGACCGAGACATTGCCATGGTGTTCCAGAGCTACGCGCTCTATCCCCACATGACGGTGGCCGAGAACATCGGGTTCGGCCTCAAGTTGCGCAAGATGCCCAAGGACGAGATCACCCGTCGTGTGGGAGAGGCGGCGGCCATGCTGGGCCTGGACGAATTGCTCGATCGTCGCCCCAAGCAACTGTCGGGCGGCCAGCGCCAGCGCGTAGCCATGGGTCGTGCCATCGTGCGTGAGCCGCAGGTGTTCCTCATGGACGAGCCGCTTTCCAACCTCGACGCCAAGATGCGGGTACAGACCCGGGCCGAAATTGCCCGTATCCAAAAGCGTCTCGGCGTCACCACCATCTACGTCACTCACGATCAGGTGGAGGCAATGACCATGGGGGACCGGGTGGCGGTGATGAAGAAGGGTGTGCTGCAACAGGTGGATACGCCGCAGTTCATCTACGACAACCCGGCCAACCTCTTCGTGGCGGGGTTCATTGGTTCCCCACCCATGAACTTGTGCGAGGCCCGCCTGGTGCGAGACACCAATGGTGTGGCGGTACTACTCGGCGATCAGCGGCTGCACCTCGACGACGAGCTCATTGCCCAGCGCGGACTCGAGGTGAACGGTGACGGCCGCATGGTGGTGCTTGGCATCCGTCCCGAGGACATGGAGGACCATGCGTTCACGGCCGGTAAACCAGGTCAGATCCTCAAGACCAAGGTGGACATCACCGAAGCACTCGGCTCCGAGGTCATGGTGCACTTCGGCGTAGATGCACCGCAGGTGTTCTCCGACGGCAACAAGAAGGCTGATGACGAGGAGAACCTCAAGACCATCGGCACCGATGCGGGGGCCACGTTCGTGGCCTCATTCAATGCTCGCTCGCGGGTCCGTCCGGGCGATGTCATTGAAATCGGCGTCGATACCAGCCACCTGCACTTCTTCGACCCCGCCGACGGTTCCCGCCTCACCGCCCCGCTGCCCCACTAGCTGCGCAGTACTTTAGCGGCGGGCCAAGGCGATGTCTTGGGGGCGGACTGGCACCCGGGGTAGTTCCAGCCCGGTGGCAGCCCTGATGGCGGCCGCCACGGCTGGGGTGGAGGAGATGGTGGGAGGCTCCCCCACGCCTTTGGCCCCGAACGGGGCCCCCGGCTCGGGGTCTGTGACCAGGCCTGCCACCACCACGTCGGGCATGTCGAGGGCGGTGGGGATGAGGTAGTCGGTGAACGACGGGTTACGAACCCGACCCTTGTCGAGCACGATCTCTTCCATCACCGCCAGGCCCACCCCTTGGGCGGTGCCGCCTTCGATCTGGCCAATCACCTGCAACGGGTTGATGATGGTGCCGGTGTCTTGGGTGGTGGCCATTTGCACCACTTTCACCAGCCCCAAATCCAGATCCACGTCCACCACGGCGCGGTGGGCGGAGAAGGCCCAACTCACGTGAGCTTGCCCCTGCCCATTTCCGTCCAACCCGGTGGTGGGTCGGTGCCGGAACTCCATCAGTTCGTAGAATTTCTCGCCGGGACTCACGTCGGCCAAGGCCACGTCCACCTCGCCGTTCAGCGAGTGCACCCTGGCGTCCCTGAGTTCCAGTGCGTCCACCGCCACGCCGTACCGGGCGCCAACTTTGGCAATGATACGTGCACGTACTGCTTCACAGGCAGCATTGACGGCTCCACCCGACATCCAGGTTTGGCGCGACGCAGAGGTGGAGCCGGCGGACCCGATTTGGGTGTCGACCGGCTCCAACACAATGGTGTCTACCCCCAACACGGTGCGAGCAATCTGCTGGGCAATGGTGACAAAGCCCTGCCCCACCTCGGCACATGCGCTCTTGATGGACACCTGTCCGTCGATCACCGTGCAGGAGGCGGTGGAGTAATCGTCGAAACCCTCGGAGAAGGCCAGGTTCTTCCACCCCAACGCGTAGCCCACGCCACGACGAACATGCTGCGCGTCGGCGGTGCGGCCGGCGCCTCCCGGGCGGGCCATCTGGTCATCATCAGCACGCGTATCAATGGGAAGTGGGTAGGCGGCAAGCATGTTGAGCACCTCGAGCACGGGGGCGTTTCCGTCCAGGGTTTGGCCCGTGATGCACGTGTCACCAGTACGGATCACATTGCGGCGCCGCAGCTCGATGGGGTCCATGTGTAAGGCCGTCGCCAGTTTGTCCATTTGACTCTCATGGGCGTAACACGTTTGTACCGCCCCAAAGCCGCGCATGGCGCCGCACGAGGGATTGTTGGTCCGCACTGCCCACGCATCAATATGCGCGCTTGGCACATTGTACGGGCCGGTGGCGAAGCAGGCAGCGTTGGCGATGACGGCGCCTGACGATGACATATATGCTCCCCCGTCGAACATCAGGCGGGCTTCTACCCGTACCAGGGTCCCATCGGCTTTGGCATGGTGGCGATACCACATAGACGCCGGATGGCGATGAACGTGCCCGAGGAAGCTTTCGAGGCGGGAGTACACGATCTTCACTGGCCGCCCGGTACGCAGCGCCAACATACAGAGGTGGATATGCATACTGACATCTTCACGGGCACCGAATGCTCCGCCCACACCAGCCAGATGCAGACGTACTTTGTCTTCGGGCAAACCGAGCGCGGCCGCTACCTGCCACATGTCTGAATGGAGCCACTGGGTGGAGATGTGGAGGTCCACGCCCCCACCGTCGTGCTCGGGGATGGCCAAACCAGACTCGGGACCCAGAAAGGCTTGATCCTGCATGCCCACTTCGTAGGTGCCCTCTACCTGGACATCGCCCTGTACGTCTTGGTCGCCGTGGCGGATGACGAGATGACGAAACACGTTGCCATCGGGATGGATGGGAGCTGCTTTCAGCGCCGCCTCGGCATCCACCAACGGCTCCAGTACCTCGTACACCACCATGATGGAATCACATGCACGCTTAGCAATCTCGGGATGGTCAGCGGCCACGGCCACGATGGGCTCACCGAAGAACCGCACCACGTCGTGGGCAAACACCGGCTGATCCTGGTGCTCCAGCCCGTAATGATCGGCGGCGGGGACATCGCCTTGGGTGATGACGGCGCGTACGCCGGGCATCTTCCAAGCGGCCGACAGGTCGATAGAAACTATGCGCGCAGATGGGTGTGGCGAACGCAGAATCTGAGCCCATAGCATGCCTTCGGCCCAGAGGTCAGACGAGAACTCGAACTCACCCTTCACCTTGGGGATGCCGTCCGGTCGAGGTACCGACACCCCGATGACCCGCCCGGTGCTCACGACCGTGCTCACGACGTTGCCTCCGGGGCGGTGTTGGCCCGTGCGCTGACGGCACTACGTACCGCCTCCATGATGCGCCCGTACCCGGTACAGCGACACAAGTTGCCACTGATGGCTTCGCGCACCTCAATGTCGGATGGCGTGGGAATGCGATCCAGCAGATCATGGACGCTCATGATGAGTCCGGGAATGCAGAAGCCGCACTGCACCGCTCCTTCGCTCACGAACGCCTGCTGTACATCGCTCAACCCGGTGTGAGCGTCGGCCTCCAAGCCCTCCACCGTGACGATATCGGAGTCGGTGGCCGATGCCGCCAACACTAGACACGAGCACACCAACGATCCATCCACCAACACCGAGCAGGAGCCGCACTCGCCCTGTTCACAGGCGTTCTTGGCGCCGGGCAGATCGAGGCGTTCGCGCAAGACATGCAGCAGGCTCTCGCCCAACCATGCTTCCTCCACGTCGCGTTCAACCCCGTTGACTCGCAACGAATACGACACCGATTCAGCCTGAAACACCTAGATCATCCTCATCAACGCGCGCTGCGCCATGACACCCACTGCATGGCGGCGATACTCGGCGGTGGACCGGTGATCATCAATGGGTTGAGACGCATCAGCCACCATGGCCCCAAACGTTTCGTAGGTACGCGGGTCAGGCACGGTGCGTTGCTCCCAGTCGATGTGGTTGGCCACCCACGCCTCGGCCTGGCGGGCCCGCAGCGGCACCGGCCCCACCGACCCCAGTCCACAGCGCACGTTGCGCCCATCGAAGTCCACCACCAGTGCCAGACCGGCCACGCTGATGACCATGGCGTTGCGGGTGCCCACCTTCAGATAGTCCTG
>JANYHQ010000263.1 GCA_025358985.1 Acidimicrobiales bacterium | reverse complement strand
CGTGACGCTGGGCTCGCTCGTCATCGTCGACCCGCTGGTGGGACTGTCGGCCATCTCCTGTCCAACCACCACATTGGCTCCCGGATCGTCAGTGGTGTGCAGTGCGACGTATGTGGTTGCCCAGACCGACGTCGATGCCGGCCGCATCGTCAACTCTGCGCAGGCCACTGCTCGGCCAGCAGCTGGCCCGGCATTGACCACTCCCAATTCCTCGGTAACGACGAGGGTGCCGCAAACGCCACGATTGGCCACCACCAAGGCAGTCGGGTCCACCATCGATGCGGATGGCGACACCAAGGTAAGCGTTGGGGACACACTGAATTACACGTTCAATGTCACCAACACCGGCAACGTCACGGTCTCCAACCTCGTGATCAACGACTCGAGGCCCGGGGTCTCTGCACCAACTTGTGCCACCACCACGTTGGCCCCCGGTGCTTTCACGACGTGTACTGCTACATACGTGGTGACCCAGGCCGATGCCGATGCCGGCACTATCGACAACAGTGCAACAGCATCGGGTGTCTCGCCAACAGGGGTGCCGGTGAGCTCACCACTTGCCACAGTCAGTACTGCAGTTCCCACGGCCCCTTCATTGACTGTGGTCAAGAGCCTGTCGGACAACAATGATGCCGATGCCAGCGGCACAGTCACCGCGGGCGACACGCTCACTTATACCTTTGACGTGCGCAATTCGGGTCAAGTGACCTTGTCGTTCGTCGGCATCGCCGATCCCAAGCCGGGACTCACGCTCACGGTGTGCACCGCGCAGTCACTTTCGCCCGGCGCAACCACGATCTGCGAGGGCACCTACCAGGTGACCCAGGCCGACATCGATTCCGGCACTATCTCCAACACGGCAACGGCGCGCGGCACCACACCCGACGGAGTGGTCATCTCCTCGGGCCCATCGACTGCCGCGGTGTCGCCGCCTCGCAATTTGGCCGTCTCCGTGGTGAAGTCGCTGGGCTCCAACAATGATGGCGATGCTTCGACGACGGTCAGCATCGGCGACACGCTCACGTACGAGTTCGCCGTCACCAACAACGGCAACGTGAGCTTCGCATCGGTTGCGGTGAACGATCCGATGGTTGGTCTCTCGGCGGTCTCGTGCCCGGCCGGCGTACTGGCACCCGGTGCGACGGTGGTCTGTACCGCTACCTACATGGTGACCCAACTCGACGTGGACGCAGGATCGATCGTCAACACGGCAACTGCTCAGGGGACAACGTCGAGTGGCACATCGGTGTCATCGACACCCTCAACGGTGACCACGGTAACGCCGCAGGGGCCGCGCGTCTCGCTGGTCAAGTCGCTGGCCTCCAACAACGATGCCGACGGTTCTTCGACGGTGAGCATCGGCGACACGTTGACGTATCGCTTCGCCGTCACGAACAGCGGCAACGTCACCTTGCGTTCGATAAGCATCAACGACGCGTTGGTCGGTCTGTCGATCGTGTCGTGCCCCGCCGGGCCGCTTGCCCCTGCTGCTACAGCCACCTGCACGGCCACGTACGTGGTCACTGCCGCCGACGTTGATGCCGGTTCGATCGTCAACACGGCGCGTGCCTCGGCACTGGCCCCGAATTCGGCCACGGTCATCTCTCCTACCTCGACCGTCAACACTCCGGTTGTGCGCATTGCGCCGGTAACCACGACCACTACCGTGCCGCCGACCACCGTGACGCCGACCACCGCACCTCCGACCACCGCACCTCCAACCACGGTGCCTCCAACCACAGTCCCTGCTACAACATTGCCGACCACCGTGCCTGCGATAACCGGGCCGGAGACGACGGTGGTGCCGACCACCGTGCCACCCCCCACCGCCACCAGCCTGGTACCCAGTACCTCGATTCCGCCCACCGCGACCCCGGGTACCACCGTGACCTCTGGTACCACCGTGACCCCTGGTACCACCGTGGCCCCTACGCCGGTTCGGCCGCCCAAGGGCAAGATTTCTGGCACGGTATGGATCGACATCAACGCCAACGGGATGCTCGACCCGGGCGAAAAGTCGATCCGCAGGGTCAGAGTCCGCCTACTACGTGACGGTGTGGAGGTAGCCGCGACCACGGCCAATCCGGACTTTGAATTCACGAACCTGCCCGAAGGTGAGTACACGGTCGAAGTCGACCCGACGACGGTACCGGCGACCTACGCGCCCGCCTTCAACGGTCGCAGCGTCCAGGTCAATGTTTCCGGTGCCGATTCGGAACAAATCCGCTTCCCGTATCGGGTGGCGCCGGGCCAACTGTCGCTGACCGGTGCTGAATCGCAGACAATGGCCATGGTGGCCCTGGCGCTGATGCTCAGTGGCGCAGCCGTGCTTCTCATCGGGCGCCGTCGCCGTAGGGTGGCCCCTCCTACGTAGGGCATGGTGCCCTACGTTGGGCACTAGAGTCATCCGTCGTGTCAGTGCTCTTCGGTGAAGCGGGTCCAGTCTTGGACCGAGGGCCCCGGGGGGCACGCCGTGATGCGTGTCCCAGCGTGGCGGTGCCGTTCCAGACGATTGATGGCGCGCTGCTCCGGGTCCGGCTTCCGGGCGGTCTGGCGAACCCCGCAATCCTGCGCAGCGTGGCGGAAGTGGCGGGATGGGCCGCGGGATCCGTGGTGGAGATCACCAATCGGGCCAATCTCCAGATCCGAGGCGTCTTAGCGGGCGATGTCGATCGTGCCAAGGTTGTGCTCACCCATTCTGGGGCCGTGCGGGCCAACGGGCGCGACGACGCCAGAATCAATGTGGTGGCCAGTCCACTGACGGGTCTCGATCCCACCGAGGTATCCGATGTGCGCGCCACGGTGGCCACGATCGCTGATCTGTTGTACACCGCCGCCCCGAGCGGATTGCCGGCCAAGTTTGGTGTCATCGTGGACGCGGGCGGCGATGTACACCTGCGTGGCCGCCGCCACGATCTGGCGCTCGGAGCAGTCCTAGTTGACGCCGAGGTGTACTTCGAAGTGGCGGTGGGGGATGGCCTGATGCTGTCGCAGTCGGCGCAACCCGTTCTCCTCGTGGACCTCGCAGCTGTGCCCACACTGGTGGCGGCCGTGATGGCCCTCTGTGCCAATGGCGAACGGGGTGCCGATGTACTGGCGAGCCACGGTTACACGCCGTTGATGCAGCGTCTGGCCCAGGACGTGGGCGCAGGGGCCCGGCTGGT
>JANYHQ010000207.1 GCA_025358985.1 Acidimicrobiales bacterium | reverse complement strand
CCTTGGCGTGCATCTGATGCAAACGGTGCACGCCCGTGGTGGTCTCCTCGGAGATGCCCTTGATGCCCTTGGCCATACGCGTCCACTTGGCGGGGTCTTCCTTCAGCGTCTTGTGCAACAGACCCAACACAATGGCCAACTCAGGGTTGGAGGCCGACATGGGGTCCGGGACCTCGCCGGTCTTTTCGTACTCCACGCCCTTGTGCAACAACATGGTGGCGTCGCCACCGTCATCGAGGATCATGTTGGGTCCGTCGCCGTCGGGCCACGTCATCATCTGCTGGGTACAGAACCAGTACTCCTCCAGCGTCTCGCCCTTCCAGGCAAATACGGGGACACCGGACGGGTTCTCGGCAGTGCCGTTGGGCCCCACGGCAATGGCAGCGGCGGCGTGATCCTGGGTGGAGAAGATGTTGCACGAGGCCCAACGAACCTCGGCGCCCAACTCCACCAGCGTCTCGATGAGGACGGCGGTTTGGATGGTCATGTGCAGCGACCCGGAGATGCGGGCACCGGCCAACGGCTTCTTGGGGCCAAATTCGCGGCGTAGGGCCCGCAGGCCTGGCATCTCGTGCTCGGCCAGGTGGATTTCGCGACGGCCGAACGGGGCCATGGACAAATCGGCCACGCGAAAATCGTTGGCGGTGAGACGGCGGGTGGGGGCTTCGGTGGTTGTCATATGGATTCCTCATCCTCTCGGGGGGCGCGCCGAAGGTGGCGACACCACTGGGAGGATCGGCCCGGAACACCGAGTGACAGCCACGTGTGCAGTTGCACCGGGCCCGATCTGCATGTGAGATGTTACGGGAGAAGTACAGACACCGAAAGCATCAACTTTGGGGAGGCCCTACTCCTTGATGGTGGCCAGGCCCGTGATGAGCGACAACACCTCGGCCACGTGGCCCTCGCATTCCGACTGGGTGGATGCTTCGAGGTTGAGACGCAGCAACGGCTCGGTGTTGGATGGACGCAGGTTGAACCACCACGATCCGAAATCCACGGTGAGCCCGTCGAGATGGTCCATGGCCGCCCCCTTGTTGGCATACGCCGACTCCACTCGGGCAATGACAGCTTTGGTGGACACCACCTTGGTGTTGATCTCGCCCGAGCCCACGTACCGTTCGAACGGTTTGCGCAGCTCCGACAGCTTGGCGCCCTCGCCCGCCGCCGACATCAACTCAATGACATGCAACGCCGCAATAAGCCCAGAATCGGCCCGCCAATTGTCCCGGAAGTAATAGTGACCGGAGTGCTCGCCGCCGAACACTGCACCAGTTTCGGCCATCACGGCTTTGATGAAGCTGTGCCCCACCCGGGTACGAATGGGTTCACCACCATGCTCCCTGACCACCGCGGGTACAGCCTTGGAGCAAATGAGGTTGTGGACCACCTTGGACCCCGGCTGTTTGTCCAGAATCGACGCTGCCACCATGGCCGTGGTCAACGAACCCGACACCGGCTGGCCCTTCTCATCCACCAGGAACACCCGGTCGGCATCGCCGTCGAAGGCCAGCCCGAGGTCGGCATGGGTGGCGGTGACGCGGGCCTGCAGGTCACGCAGGTTCTCCGGTTGGATGGGATCGGCAGGGTGATTGGGAAACGTCCCGTCGAGTTCGCCGTAGAGCACCTCAAGATGGACCCCTAATGACGACAGTACCGCCGGCACCACCAATCCCCCCATGCCATTGGCAGTGTCGGCCACGATGCGCAACGGACGGACCTTGGTGACGTCGATGAATGACAGGCAATGGGCGGCAAACTCGTCAAGCAACGACAGCTGTTCTAGCGACCCGGACTGCTGGGAATAGGTAGCCGCCCCGGTGAGCAGGTCCGCCGCAATGTCGCGGATCTCCATGAGACCCGAATCTTCGCCAATGGGGGCGGCTCCCTTCTGACACATCTTGATTCCGTTGTATCCAGCGGGATTGTGACTGGCCGTGAACGTGACGCCGGGCAAATCCAGATGGCCACTGGCGAAGTACAACAGATCGGTGGAGGCCAAACCGATGTCCACCACGTCGATACCCTCGCCCATGGCACCGCGGGCGAAGGCGGCCGACAACTTCACACCCGAGGGGCGCATGTCGCGTGCCACCACAATGCGCGCGGCGCCGGTGAAACGGGCGAAGGCAGCGCCGATGGCCACCGCCATGGTCTCATCGAACTGCTCGGGAACGGTGCCCCGAACGTCGTAGGCCTTGAAGATGAGCCCGAGCCGCTCCGGCGCGCCGGCAACCCCGGTTGGTATCTGCGTCATGTGACTTCTCCCAGCTCTGATGAGTCCGTAGCTGAGAACCTGGGTCCACCAGCGAACGATTGATCGTAGTGCCTGTCGACCATCCCTTAGGCTTACGAGATGCAGACGTTGGAGGACCGCGCCTTAGACGACCCGCTAGATGGCGTCGGTAGCCAACCAGAGTCGCCGGAAGTCCCTTCAGGCATCGAGCAACCAGGGCCCGGATTCATTCCGCCGCCGCCACCGTCGACCAAGCGCTCCGGGCCGTGGGTGCCGTCGGAGATGGCCATGCAGGTGATGGGCCTCATTGTGTTGGCGGTGTTCGTTGGCATTGTCATCTACTGCGTGGGTGGCGGCCTGTTGCTGCGCAACACCACCCCCACCGGCGGAGACATGGGTGCCCATGTGTGGGCCCCCGACGCGGTACGACGGGAGTTGCTGCCCCATGGCCGCCTCATTGGCTGGTCTGACGACTGGTACGCCGGGTTCCCGGTACTGGGCTTCTACTTCCCGTTTCCCAGTTGGGCCATCACGCTGCTCAGTTTCATCCTGCCCTACAACGTCGGATTCAAATTTGTCACCGTGGCTGGATTGGTGGCCATGCCCATCACCGGATGGGCCCTGGGCCGCCAAGCTGGATTGAAGCGGCCGATGCCGGTGCTGTTCGGCGCCATCACCACCGTGTTCCTCATGGATCGCCAATACACAATTTACGGCGGCAACATCGCCTCCACCATGGCGGGTGAGTTCTCCTTCGCCATCTCGCTGTGTTTGGCGTTGCTCTTCATTGGCCTATCGGTGCGGATACTGCGAACCGGGGAGAAACGTGCCACCGCAGCAGTAGTGCTGGCGGTGGTGGGCCTATCCCATCTGCTGCCCACCATCTGGGCCGGGGTGGCGGTGCTGTTTGCCATCCTCACCCACGTGGATGCCAAACGCACCAATATCCGCAACGCCTATGCGATGGTCGCCGTTTCCGGAGCGCTGGGCGGTGGTCTGTACGTGGCCGGATATCCCAAGGTGGGCATTGTGGTGGGCGCCGGACTGGCGCTGGCTGCCGTCGTGTACGACCATCGCACCCATAAACTCGGCCTCGGTCAATTCGGCGACCTCTATGCCGCCATTGCCGCCGGGGCCGCACTGGCCGGATTCTGGCTACTGCCGTTCGCCTCGCATCTGGCGTACTCCAACGACATGGGGTACGAAAAAGAGCGCAAATACATGGACGGCCTGTTCCCGTTCTGGGCCCCAAAGCCCCCGTCCGGCACGGCCGTGTTCGCAGTGGCGTTCCTCTTGGCGATCGTAGGCGCGCTGTATTGTCTTGACTCGTTCCTGTCGGCCATCATCCGTGATTGGTCCCGCAACAACGGCAGCTGGCACGGCGCCGGTATGGCCTTTGCTGGCACTGCTGGGGTAGCGGTGACGGTATGGAGGTGGAACTATCTGGAGGACTGGCGCGGCATCTCCCTGTGCTTCTTGGGAGTGTCGTTCATGGTGCTACTGGTGTTGTTCGGCCCGTTCGTGGACGGCTACGAACGACTGGGCGTTGCCCTGGTCGGAGCCACTGCGGCCAGTGCCCTGGCATTTCGCTTCATGCCTTACGGCTTTCGGCTGTGGAACAACCGGTGGCTGCCGTTTTGGACCATGGGCATCTACCTGCTGTCGGTATACGGCATGGTGGCCATCGGCCGAGGGGTCGCTTACTCCCTAGGTTGGCTCAGTAAGGGCCAGCGAACGTTCCCGGCGGCGCCGCTCTTTGGGACCTTGGCTGGCGGGGTGGTTGTGTTCAGCCTCATTGCCATGCCGTTGGGCATGATCTGGCGCTGGTTCCCGGTGCCGAAGGTGAGCAAGGGCCTCATCGGTATCCAGCAGGCTGGCGATTCCGCTGATTTCAACAACTCCATCGCCCAGGGGTGGCCGCCATACAACTTCCAGGGCTATCAGGGACGGCCCGACTGGCCCGAATACAAGACAGTGGTTGATGTGATGGCCCAAGTGGGCAAGACCAATGGATGCGGCCGTACCCATTGGGAGTACGAGGAGCAGCAGAGTCGCTGGGGCACCCCAATGGCCCTCATGTTGTTGCCGTACTGGACCAACGGTTGCATCAAATCGATGGAAGGCCTGTACTTCGAATCGTCGGCCACCACCCCATATCACTTCATGGATGCGGCGCTGCTGTCCAAGGCACCGTCCAACCCTGAGCGAGACCTGCCATACGAGGGTCTCAACGTGGCCAAGGGGGTACAGAAGTTGCAGCAGTTCGGCGTGAAGTACTACATGGCGTTTTCCACGGCGGCCATTGCTCAAGCAGATGTGAACCCGGACCTCAAACTGCTACGCACCACCCCGTACAAACGCTCGTGTACCGATGCCGAGAACACGGCCAAGGCCTGTCCCACCACCTGGAAGATCTATGAGGTGGCCGGTTCGCAACTGGTGGAACCGCTGAAGCTGCAGCCAGCCGTGGTCACCGGTATCGGCGCCAGTCAACAGACCGGGTGGTTGGACCTCGGCGTGAGTGTGTACAAGAACGCTGCTCTGTATCCAGTGCCCCTGGTGGCATCTGGTCCCAAAGAATGGGAGCGGGTCACCGCCACTGTCAATCGCCCGCCGAAAGTGCGCACCTACGGAGACGGGTTCGCATTGCAGACGCCCAAGGCGGTGCCGTTGGACGCCGTCACAGTGACATCCATCTCGGCCAAGTCCGATGGCATCTCGTTCTCCGTGGACAAGGTGGGGGTGCCGGTGGTGGTGAAGATGTCCTACTTCCCCAACTTCCAGGTGCGTGGCGGTAAGGGCCCGTATCGAGTGGCCCCGAATCTGATGGTGGTGATCCCCACCAGTAAGAACGTGGCCGTCACCTATGGACGTACCAGTGCCGATTGGGCCGGCATGTTCGCAGCCTTGGCCGGCATGGCTGGCGCGGTTCTGCTGTATCTGGGCAATCGGACTCGGCGCCGCCGCCCCGCCACCGCAGGCCTACCCGTGGATCCGGACAAAGTGGTGCAAGTATTGGAGCCCGCTTCCGCCACCATCACCGCACGAGACAGTTTCTTCGGTGAAGATGAGTTCGTCCTCGGTCGGCAAACGGCGTGGCTGCCATCCGCCCGTCGGAATCAGCCGACCCCGGAACCTGCCGACACCGAGTAGCTCAGCGGCGCTGACGACGAGCAGCGCGGGCTTCGCTCCACAACGCCATCCGAAGGCGAGCCAGACCGCGTAGGGATCGCCAAATACGGCTCACGATGGGAGTTCGGGCCGGGCGTGTCTCCTCCACCGTGATGCCAACTTCATCTGTACGCATACCGGCCCGCTCTACTCGCAACACCAGTTCGGTATCGAACAAATCGGTACCGAACAGGCATTGCTCCACCAACGGAACCACATCAAGGCGTCGCATCACCTTCATGCCGTGGGTGTCAGACACCTGCAGACCAAATCCATGTCGCAATAACCCGGAGAACACGGCCGTGACCACCTTGCGGGTCCAGTGTCGTTGATCCGACGCATCGTCACCACGCTTGGAACCCACCACGATCGACGCACCACCGGGCTGGGCCATCACTGCGATGGCACGCTCGGCA
>JANYHQ010000195.1 GCA_025358985.1 Acidimicrobiales bacterium | reverse complement strand
CAAGAGTGGGGCAGAAGTACATTCTGTAAGGAGATGGCCAAATAGACACTTTTCCCAACAAGAGCGCCGCTGGAACCCGTTCTTGTTGGGGTTGGGGTTGGGTTTGGGTCGGTGTTGGTGTCGCCCATGCGGACCAGGGTTGGGTTTGGCGGAGGTGGACGGGAATCGAACCCGCCGAACGAGGATCACTCGTTCCACCCGCTTTGAAGGCGGGGGAGCCCACCAGGTACCCGGACACCTCCACCTCTGACCATAGCGGCGCAACCAGAACAGAATTGTGTGTTGTGTCATCTCCTCCGAGTGTGTATCGTGATCTTCAGATCCACCCCTTCGTTGCGCCGCTCGTTGAGCCGGATGCGCAGCCTCCGATGATTCATCGTGGAAAGGGGCTGGATTGTGATCACCACCTGTTGGGCCGCCAAAGGCGGATCTGGATGCACATCAGTAGCGGTTTCGTTGGCCATTCTGGCCCGATCACCGCTTGACGCTCCCCTCCTGATTGATCTCGGAGGCGACATGGCCGCCGTGCTGGGTCGGCCGGATCCCGCTGGTCCGGGGCTCAGCGACTGGTTGGCGGCCGAAGCCGACGTGGGGCCCGAAGCACTTGATCGTCTGGTTGTTGATCTTGATGGATACCACCTCCTCAGCGCCGGAACGGCGTCGCCCACCCATTTCGCCGGCGCCCGTATCGACCAACTCATGGTGTGGTTGGCTGGCCAGCGCAGCCCCGTAGTGGTGGACGCCGGGTGCATGGACACGCCGGTATCGCATGCGCTCATCGATCGTGCGGACCGGTCGCTGCTCGTCACCCGCCTTTGCTATCTCAGTATGCGGCGAGCGGTGGCCTCGCCCCGCGCAGCCACAGGCGTGGTGCTGTTGCGAGAGCCTGGACGCTCACTCAAGGAGTCCGATGTTGCCAGCGCGCTGAATGTGGCGGTGGTGGCCCGTCTTGATGTCACTGCCGAAATTGCCCGTGCCATCGATGCCGGGTTGCTGGAACATCGCATGCCATCATCGGTTCGTAGGGCACTCGCCAAAGTGGAACTTGGCGCCGCAGTATGAGCGCAAATCTCAGCGTGAGTGAAGCACTGCGCAGCGAAGTGGAGCAGGAGTTGCTGTCGGGGTCGTCCACTACGAGCCCGTCAGATCTAGGCCGTCACGTGTCCGAGATGCTCGACCGGCGAGCACCGTTGCTGTCGGAATCGGTGCGAGCCGAACTGGTCCACGGAATGGTGGCCGACCTGTCTGGCTACGGGCCCCTAGAGGCGTTGTTGGCCGACCCCACAGTGACCGAGGTGATGGTCAACGGAGCCCACGACGTGTGGGTGGAGCGGGCCGGTCGGTTGGTTCGGGTGCCATTACATCTCGATGAGCACACCATTCTGCGAGTCATCGAGCGCATCATCGCCCCGCTCGGGCTCCATCTCGATCGCAGCCGCCCGATGGTGGACGCTCGACTGCCTGATGGCTCGCGTATCAATGCCATCGTGGCACCGCTGTCACTCAACGGACCATGCCTCACCATTCGACGTTTTGGCACCATCCCCATGACGCTCGGTGACTTCGGCCCTCCCAATATTGTCAGCGCGCTTTGCACCGCGGTGGCAGATCGACTCAACATCTTGGTCAGCGGTGGTACCGGTGCCGGTAAAACCACGCTGCTCAATGCATTGTGTCGTGAGCTTCCATCCACCGATCGGGTCATCACCATCGAAGACGCGGCCGAGCTACGGCTCAACACTGCGCATGTGGTTCGCCTCGAGGCTCGCCCGGCCAGCACCGAAGGGGCAGGTGCCATCACCATCAGAGACCTTGTACGCAATGCGTTGCGGATGCGTCCGGACCGGCTCATCATCGGCGAGGTACGCGGCGGTGAGGCACTGGACATGCTGCAGGCGCTCAACACCGGTCACGCCGGGTCACTCACCACGGTGCATGCCAACTCTGCCGAGGATGCACTCCGCCGCCTCGAGGTCATGGTGCTGCTGGCTGGTATCGATCTGCCGATGGTCGCCATTCGTCAACAGATGCTGGCGGCCATCCATCTCGTGGTGCATGTGGGGCGGTCCCATCACGGACGCCGTGAGGTGCGTGAGATCTGTCGAGTGGTGGACAGCCCCACCGGTCCCCATGCTGAACCAGTGTCGGTATAGAACCATGCGCGCTGACTATCTGGTGATGATCACGGTGGTGCTCGCTGGACTCTCCACCAGGCTGGCATTGACTCAACGGGGCCAGGCCCAAGTACTCACTCGGCTCCGCGCCACGCAACCGTCGACGCCCGTCTCGTTCACTTTCTCGTGGCCCATGGCCGCCGGAGCTGGAGCAGTTGGCGGATGGTGGGCGGCGGGCATCGAGGGCGCGGGCATCGGGGCCATCGCGGCAGTGATGACGTGGCGCGGTTGGCGCCACGTGGCCGCCGGACGCGAGTCCGCCCAGGTCGAACGTGATCTGCCGCTCACCATGGAAACCATCGCCCGTATCCTCCGATCGGGTACATCGCCAATGCTTGCGGTACACGAGGCGGCCCACACCATCCCCGGGCCCATCGGTCGCGACCTGGATCAATTGGCCCTCGGGGCGCAACGTTTCGGGCTGCGAGCAGCTGCACTGGCGTGGGGCACCCGCCGCCCCAGCGCCTCCCTGGCGGCCCACGCTTTGGTGGTGGCCCTCGATGCTGGCCACGGAACTGCCGACGCACTGGACGCGGTCGCGGTGACCCTCCGGGACCGGACGTCTGTGGGTAGAGAAGTACGCGCGCTTGCTTCACAGGCCAAACTCTCGGCCGGCGTCATGGCCTTCACTCCGCTTGGATTCGCAGTACTGCTGTCCGGGTCCGATGCAGGAGCTCGGGCCTTCCTCCTGCATTCTCCCATTGGCCTGGCGTGCCTTGGAGTGGGAGTGTCGCTGGATCTCCTGGGGTACCGGTGGATGCGATCCATTGCCAACGTGGTGGTGTGAATGGACCGGTCTATGACAATCACGGCCCTGTGGATGGTCGTGGTGGGCCTCAGCGCTTACCGATTTCGGCCCCAGCCGCTGCGAGTCATCGTTGGTACCCGCCACAGCACCCGCCAACCGTCCAGGTTGTTCGTGGCCGTCGGCGTTCGGGTGCATCGCAGTGCCAGTTTCATCGCCACCAGCCTTGGCCGTCCGCGGCCGTCTCAACGCACAGATCGCCAGCTGGCCCGCATTGCGCAGCTGACACTGGGGGCCACGCTGATGCTGGCCATCGCTCCACAGGTAGCGCTGGCGGCAGGGCTGGTGGGGGGCGCAATGTTTCGTCTTCGCCGACGCAGGACCATCACCACCCGACAGGCACTGGTTCGGCGCCAACTGCCCGATGTGGTGGAACTGTTGGCCATCGCCATGGGTAGCGGCGCCAACCTCACCCAAGCGATCGACATCACCACGGCCAACATGGACGGGGTGGTGTGTCAGGCGTTGCGCGATGCATTGGCGGCCACCTCGGTAGGTCATCGCATGGTCGACGCGCTGCGCATGATTCCAACCCAGTTGGGTGAGGAGGCGCGTCCGCTGGTCACCGCCTTGGTGTTGGCGGAACGTCACGGCACCCCGCTGGTGGAGGCCCTTCGTCAATTGGCAGGCGACTTGCGCGACCAACGTCGCCGCCACGCCGAAGAGGTGGCGCGGCGCGTTCCCATCCGCCTACTTGGACCCCTCGTGCTACTGCTGCTGCCAGCGTTCGCGCTGCTGAGTGTGGCTCCTCTGCTTGCCAGCGGCCTTCGGTCGCTGCGCCTCTGACATTTGTTTCGTTCCCAACAAAGGAGGCGCAATGACGCTCCTCGTATCTCTGTGGTGTCGAGTACTCACCGTTCGGCGTAACAACAACGGACAGGCGTCCGTTGAGTATGCGTTGGTGTTGCTCGGTGCCGCCGTAGTGGCCAGCTTGTTGATTGCTTGGGCCAGCAAAACCAAGCTTCTCGACGACTTGTTCGATCACATCCTCGGTCTCATCAAGAACAAGGCCGGTTGACCCGTTGAGCCCCCGCCGGATGGGGTCAATCGTCACACGCCGGCCCCGTCCGGCAGGTGAAGGGGATGAGTTCGGCCAGGCCACGGTGGAGTTTGCCCTCGTGCTCCCCCTCATCGCCGCTCTACTGCTGCTCATCGTGCAAGTGGGGCTGGTGATGCGCGACGAGCTTCTGGTGACTCACGCCGCCCGCGAGGCGGCGCGTGCCGCAGCCGTTGACCCCGGCGCTGATGTGGTGGCCGTGGCCCAGGCTCGCACCGGGATCGCCGCACTGAGCGTGACCGCCGACAACGGTGGCGACGTGGTGGTGGTGCATGTTCACTACGACAGCCCCATTCGTCTTCCGTTACTCAACCGGTTCAGTGTGGGGCTCGACGCCAGTGCGTCGATGCGCGTGGAGACCAGCTGAGCGGGGTGCCCTCGATAGACCGAGAAAGTAAGCAACTATGCGTACATGCAGCCGCCGACAGAACACTTCGACCTCATCATCATCGGCACCGGGTCAGCCAACTCCATCATCGGAGCCGAGTTCGATGATTGGTCAATTGCGTTGGTGGAAGAGGGTGTGTTTGGCGGCACCTGCCTCAACCGGGGGTGCATCCCCACCAAGATGTTGGTGCATGTGGCCGACGTGGCTGAGGCGGTACGCAACGCCCACAACCTGGGCGTTGATGCCGAAGTCACCAACGTCCGGTGGACCGACATTCGCAACCGGGTGTTCGATCGTATCGACCCCATTGCCGCAGGCGGTGAGGACTACCGCACCAACGGATCCCCCAACGTCACGGTGTTCAAGGGTCACGGCCGCTTCGTGGGACCTAAACAGGTGGCCGTTGGTGATGTTGTTCTGGAAGGCACCCAGGTGCTGGTGGCGGCCGGTGGGCGGCCCATGGTGCCCGACATCGAAGGTCTTGACAGCGTCCATTTTCACACCAGCGACGACATCATGCGCATCGACGAACTTCCCAAACACCTCATCATTCTCGGTGGTGGGTTCATCGCCAACGAACTGGCCCATGTGTTCGGCTCATTCGGATCGCGCATCACCATCATCCACCGTGGCGACGTGATGCTGCGTGCCCAGGATGAACTCATCGCTTCACGCTTCACAGCCTTGGTACAGGCCCGGCCCAACTTCGATGTCCATCTCAACACGCAGGTACGCCACGTCACCCAGCACGGTGACACCATCACGGTGACCCTGCACAACGGAGTCACCGTGGCCGGAGACAAGCTGCTCATTGCCACCGGACGCATTCCCAACACTGACACCCTTGACGTCAAGAACGCGGGCATCGATGTCCATTCCGATGGTCGCATCGTGGTCGACAACATGCAGCGCACATCGGTGCCGGGGATATGGGCGCTGGGTGACATCAGCTCGGATCATCTGCTTAAACATGTGGCCAACCACGAAGCCCGAACGGTGCGCCACAACCTCGCCCACCCGAGTGGTCTCATCTCGTCGCATCGTGACTTCGTGCCCGCCGCCGTGTTCACCAAGCCGCAGATCGCCAGTGTGGGGCTCACCGAGGCGCAGGCTCGCGAGCAGGGCATCGATGTGATGGTGAAGGTGCAGAACTTCGGAGACGTGGCCTACGGATGGGCCATGGAAGACACCACCAGTATCTGCAAACTGGTGGCCGACCGCACCACCCGAAAGTTGGTAGGCGCCCATCTCATGGGACCAAACTCATCGATCCTCATTCAACAATTGATCCAGGGTATGTCCCTGGGGCAAACAATTGACGAGTTGGCGTCCGGTCAGTACTACATCCATCCTGCGCTGACTGAAGTGGTGGAGAACGCCCTCCTGGGTTTGGGGGAGGTCACGACCGCAACGCAGCATTGAGCAGGTCCGCTGCACCTTGCTTGTCCAACGGGTCGTTACCGTTGCCGCACTTGGGTGACTGCACACACCCGGGACAACCATAAGTACACATACAATGCTGGATGGCATCAAGGGTGGCTTCCAAATGGCCCCGCCCGGCCGCAAACCCCAACTCGGCAATGCCGGACCCGCCCGGGTATGCGTCGTAGATGACAATGGTGGCAACACCGGTTTGTGGATGCACGGCCGTTGACACCCCTCCCACATCCCAACGATCACAGATGGTGAACAGCGGCAACATGCCAATGCTGGCGTGTTCGGCCGCATGCACCGTGCCGGGAACGGCGGGAGCCATGGGGCCATCCATGCCCGCGTCGTAGAGCACCTCATCGGGCACCTCGTACCAAAAGGCCCGGGTAAGCAGCGTGGAGGGCGGCAGGTCCAGTTGCTCCTCGCTCATCACCGCGTTGGTACTGATCTTTTTACGTTGGAACCCGGTGACTGTCTCCTCCACCTCCACCCTCCCCAAACACAGGGTGAGCCGTCCCGCAAGCGTGCTGCGCTCCACCGACAGGAACCGTAACTGCGTGTCGCTACGGGCCTGCGTGTACTCGTCGGTGTCCACTGCCTCCACCCATGCCACATGCTCGTGGCGATCCAGCGCCGCTACCCGGAATTGCTGCCCCTGGTGCAGATACAACGCCCCCGGATGCACCACTGAGAACGCCCTGGCACCATCGACGGTGCCCACCAGACGATCGTCATCGGTCACGATGCGGTACTCGTTGGAGCCACTACCGCTGCGCAATGACACCCTCACCGCAGGCGATCCCACACCGGCGTACACGGCACGCCCGTTGACCACCACCAACTCATCGTCAAGCACCAACTGACGAACGGCGTCTGACACCGCTTCATCAAGCGGCGCCGTACCCCACACCACATCACCGTCGGGGGTGATGGGCACTTCATGGGCGGCACACACCACCTGCGCTAACAGCACAAAGGGGTTGGACGGGTTGATCACCACCGGCTCAGCCGGGCGACCGGTGAGCTCGGATGGGTGGGCGGCGTACCACTGATCCAGCGCATCATCACCGGCCACCAGAATCGCCAGCGACTGCTGCCGGGATCTACCGGCTCTGCCGATCTGTTGTCGGAACGACGAGATGGTGCCCGGAAAACCGTTGCAGATACAGGCGTCGAGGCCGCCCACATCCACGCCCAACTCCAAGGCGTTGGTGGCGGCCACCCCCAGCAGTTGGCCGCTGAAGAACTCCGCCTCGATGGCGCGCCGCTCGGCAGGTAGATACCCGCCCCGATACGGCCGCACTGCTTCGGTCATGGACTCCGGAACCAGTCGACGGGCCCGCGCCGCCACTACTTCGGCCCCCCGTCGCCCCCGGGTGAAGGCAATGGTGCGATAGCCGTGGGTGACCAGACCGGCCAACAGGTGGGCGGTGGCGGCGTTGCCGGAGACCGGTACCCCATTGAGGTCGGCGGGCGGATTCCATACGCCGAGCAGTCGCTCTCCGCGTGGCGAACCGTCGTCGTCCACGCATTCCACCGGGGCCCCGATGAGCTCTTGGGCCAGATGGCCGGGGTGGCCAACGGTGGCCGACGCGCCGATGAACACCGGCGATGAACCGTAGAGGGCACATACTCGCTGCAGGCGGCGCAGTACGTGGGCCACGTGCGAGCCAAAGATGCCGCGGTAGGTGTGCAACTCGTCGACCACCACGAACCGCAACCGCTTCAGAAACGACGCCCAGCGCCCGTGATAAGGCAACAACCCCTGATGCAGCATGTCCGGGTTGGTGAGCACGCACGTGGCATTGCGACGGGCCCACATCCGGGCGTCGGGGGCACTGTCACCGTCGTAGGTGACAGGCACCAGGCCGGGCACCCCCAAGGCACCCAAGGCCCGCAGTTGGTCCTGAGCCAGCGCTTTGGTGGGAAACAGCATCAGTGACGTGGGGGCGTGAGCGCTACGCCCCTCGGACGCAGCCGCCGCTAGTGCAATAGGAAGCTGATAGCAGAGGGATTTGCCCGAGGCGGTGCCGGTGGCCACCACCACGTTGCGCCCAGCCATCACGTGGCCGATGGCTTGCACCTGATGCGACCACAGCGCCGAAATGTCCACCCCCATACCGACACGCACCGTTTCCGGCACGTCCACGCCAACGCTGCTCAGCGACGCGAAACGAGCTGATCTGGCCGCCACCGTCTCCGTATGGACCAGCTCACCATTGCGGGCCAGGTTCGCCAGCAGGGGCTCGAAGCCAATCCGTTGGGTGGTGGAACCAAGCATCATCGGACATCACCGTACCGGGGCCCTATGACAGCTTTTCGTCGGACACTGGCATATCAGCCCAAGTTGGAGTGGAATCAGTGCGTGGTACTGAAGAAGTTCTTCTCCAAACTCACTACTCCGATAGACGAACTCGACGCCGCCAAGCTGCGTACGTTCTGTTGCGGGGTCCAGAACGTGACTCCCATCGGGGACCTCCGGGCTCGTGAGGAGGTGGCGGTGGTGGGCGAGATCTCCTCGCTGCGGATCGTGCCCCGGGCCGGGTCATCCTGGCTGGAGGCCACCATCAGTGATGGATCTGGGTCGGTGGTGGCGCTGTGGACCGGTCGCCGACGAATAGCGGGCATCGCCCCGGGGCGAAGACTGGTGCTCAAGGGTCGGGCCGCGCCAACCCCATCGGACCGTCGTCTCACCATCTACAACCCGGCCTACGAACTGCTCTGACGCTGCGTTAGCGGGTAAGCAACCGGATGATCTCTTGCTCGGCCTCACCGGTGACCAGCATGACCACCTCGTCTCCGGCGTAGATCTCGGTCTCGGCGCGAGGCACGATCACATGGCGGTCCCGAACCACGGCCACCACCGACGCGTCGCGAGGGATCACCAATTCGGCCACCGTCTTGCCCACTGCGGGCGAGTCAGCAGCCAACGTGACCTCCACCAGTCGAGCCTGTCCGTCACCGAGCTGCAGCAATCGCACCAGTGACCCCACGGTCACCGCTTCTTCCACCATGGCGGTGAGCTGATGCGGTGTGGACACGGCCACGTCTACTCCCCACGACTCGTTGAACAACCAGTGATTCTTGGGGTTGTTGACGCGGGCCACCACGCGAGGTACCGCAAACTCCTGCTTGGCCAATAGCGAAACCACCAGGTTGTCCTCGTCATCGCCAGTGGCGGCCACCATCACGTCGACCGAGCTGAGGTCCAACTTGGCCAACGAGTCGTACTCGCAGGCGTCAGCGGTATGCCAGTGCACCGTGGTGAGCCCTGGTGACTCCTTGGCCACCACTTCGGGCTCCAACTCCAACAGGTGGACTTCGTGGCCGGCGGCTGCGAGATCAGCCGCAATGTACATACCGACGGCGCCGGCCCCTGCAATTGCCACCTTCATGTCAGTGTCCTCCCTCAGAGCCAGCGGCCAAACGGGCCTCGAAGTCGGCAGTGGCGTCGCTGTTTACCAGGTAGTGCAGCACGTCGCCTTCTTGCCCGATTACTTCGGGGCTCACCAATCTGGCTTGACCAGCTCGCGACACCGCCACCACCCGGAACCGTTCGCCCTCACTGAGCTCCACCAGTCGCTTGCCTGCCCAACTGTCAGGAAGATTGCGTTGCACCAGGCTGAGCACACCGGATTGATCGGTCCAGTTGGTGGCATTTTCGCCGGTGAGCCGGCGTACCACCTGCGACGTGGTCCACGACACCGTGGCCACCGTGGCGATGCCCAGCTTCTGGTAGATCGATGCCCGGCGGGGGTCGTAAATGCGGGCCACCACGCTAGGGATTTGGAAGTTCTCCTTGGCGATCCGAGCCGCCAGAATGTTGGAGTTGTCCCCGCTGGTGACTGCGGCCAGGGCCTTGGCTCGTTCTGCTCCAGCCGCCACCAGCACATCGCGATCGAAGCCCGTCCCGAGGAGCTGTTCGGCGTTCGTACCCTCCAGCCGACGGAACGCCCGCTTTTGGCGATCGATCACGGTGACCGTATGACCGGCCCCCTCCAACTGGGGAACGAGGCTGGAACCAACCCGGCCACAACCAACGACAATCACATGCATGGCCGAGCAGTACACACGGTCTGAGTGCCTAGGGCAAGCTCTGGACCACGGAACGCGGGGAATTCACCTCGGCAGTGAAGCGGTTGGCGTGGATTCCGCCGGAGATCGGCGCAGGGGCCTAACCTGACCCGCCGTGGCAAGCACTGTGAAGCGCATCCTCGTCGGTAAACCAATTGCCTCGGCGGACCTGGAGCACCAGCGCATCCGCAAACTGATCGCCCTCCCCGTCTTCAGCTCCGACGCCATCTCCTCAACGGCCTACGCCACGGGCGAAATTCTGGCTGTCACTGCCGTAGGCGGGTCCAGCCTGGCTCTCGGGTTGAGCAAGTTGGTGCCCATCGCTGCCGTAGTGGCTGTGCTGCTGGTGATCGTGGTCATCAGCTATCGACAAACCATCTTCGCCTATCCGTCGGGCGGCGGGTCCTACATCGTGAGCCGCGAGAATCTCGGTGAATACCCTTCGATCCTGGCGGCGGCGTCGCTGCTGATCGACTACATCCTGACGGTGGCAGTGTCCATCTCGGCAGGGGTGGAAGCCATCATCTCCATCAACCAGAATTTGGCCAACGAACGGGTGTTGATCTGCTTGGGTCTCATCGCCCTCATCACCCTGGCCAACTTGCGCGGCTTGCGCGAGTCGGGTGGATTGTTTGCTCCTCCCACCTACCTCTACATCGTCATGGTGGTGCTGCTGTTGGGAGTTGCGGCATGGAAAGGCATGCACGGCAACTTGGGCCATATCGATTATGCGTCCACTGCGGGCTTCCGAGAGGACCATTTGGAGCGAGAGATAGGCGGCAACCTCACCTTGTTCTTGCTGCTGAAGGGCTTCTCGTCCGGGGCGGTAGCCCTGTCCGGGGTGGAGGCCATTTCCAACGGCGTGCCCGCCTTCAAAAAGAATGAATCGAAGAACGCTGCCGCCACCATGACGTGGATGGGAATCATTCTCGGTACGTTGTTCTTTGGTACAGCGGTGCTTGCTCATCACGTTCGGCCCGTGCCGTCGTCCACCAAAACGGCCATCGCCCAAATGGGTGAGCAGGTGTTCGGGCGAGGGGTGTTGTTCTTCATCCTGCAGATCTCCACGGCTGCCATCCTCACCTTGGCCGCCAACACGGCATACGCCGACTTCCCTCGACTGGCTCAACTCATTGCTCGTGATGGCTATCTGCCTCGGCAGTTCAAGAACTTCGGTGACCGGCTGGTGTTCTCCAACGGCATCATCGTGCTGGCAGCTGCCTCGTCTGCCCTGATCATCATCTTCGGGGGTGTGACCACGGCACTCATTCCGCTGTACGCCGTAGGTGTGTTCACTGCATTCACGCTGAGCCAAGCCGGTATGGTGCGTCACCATTTGAAGCTGCGTGAGAAGAACTGGCAGTTCGGTGTGGGCGTCAACGCCACTGGCACCGTGGCTACGTTCGGGGTAACGCTCATCGTGGCCATCTCCAAATTCACGAGTGGGGCGTGGGTCCCCATCGTGTTGATCCCGCCCATCATGTACGTGTTCATACGGATCAAGAAGCACTACACCCGAGTCAGCACCTCTTTGGCTGTGACACCAGAGATTGTACGCAAGCAGGCCGTGGAGCTCACCACTGTGGTGTTGGTGGGCCGTATCCACAAGGGTGTGTTGCGGGCCGTGGAGTACGCCAAATCGCTGCGTTCGCAGCACTTGGTGGCGCTCTACGTGGCTAATGATGAGGCCGCTGCTCGGGAAATGGAACGGCAGTGGGAGGAGTTCGGTATGGACATCCCGCTGGAGATCGTGAGCTCCCCATACCGGGAATTGGTGGAGCCCGTGCTCAAGTACATCGAGGACCTGGACTCCCGTTGGGAACATGACACCATCACTGTGGTGATCCCCGAGTTCGTGGTCACACGGTGGTACCAGCAGGCGTTGCACAACCAAACCGCGTTGCGATTGAAGGGTGCGCTGCTCTTCCGCGAAGGCATCGTGGTCACCTCGGTGCCGTATCTCACCGATGGCGACGAAGCGCTGGAACACGCGCAGCGAGTGCGCGAGAGTGGCATGGTGATCCACGCCGACAACGAAGCCCACCAAAGCACCGATGGGCATGGTCACTAGGCAGATGGATGCGTTGCCGAAGCCCGACGAGCTTCTTGCGCTTCACGGCGTCACCACTGAATTGTTTGGCGTGCTGAGGCGCTGGTTCAGTGTTCCGCTCACCATCACCCTGAACCTGGTGGAGGTAGATTCGGCGGTATCAGAGTTGGGGGATCCGGTGCTCATTGCCGCCATGGCCATGCGCAAACTGCAGGCCCTCAACTTGCTGTCCACGCCGGGCGTACGCACCACCACGGATGTGGTGGTCACCATTGTTCAGGACCTGGACCGAGCGCTGGTGCAAGCTCCCAATATGCGACTCAATTTGGCGGCGGCAGCCACCGACTGGGATGCCGCGTTGGCGGCACTCGATGACATCGACATGGCCGCCGTGGAGATGCCAAGTGACGTGGAAGACGAAGATCCGGAGGCCACCCGCTTTCGGGAGCTTCACCAGATGCTCCACGATGCGCTGTTTGCGGTGATGCGCGCCTCCGAGGATCAAATCCGGTACTTCGAATAGCGCGACCCTTTCATGTCGTTCCGGTAGCAAAATTGCGTTGCCCATCGCGAATTCTGCGACGAGAACGAGGTGGTGCCCCGCTGGCCCCCAACCCGTAGCAAAAGTACGTTGCCCGCCACGAGTTTTGCGACGAGAACGAGGTGGTCGTAAAATTCGGAGGGTGGTCGTAAAATTCGAAGGGGCCAACGGGGTAGGGGGTAGGGGGTCAGTGATGGAAGATGGATGCCGCCGGAC
>JANYHQ010000180.1 GCA_025358985.1 Acidimicrobiales bacterium | reverse complement strand
ACTTGGCTCACCGTGGTGCGTCGTCCCAGTTGGTTGGTGGCTCGGTTGCAGCGCACGCTGTGGCAGCGCGCAGTGTGAGGCATCCACCATCATCCGCAACAAGAATGGGTCAAAAGGTGGCTCTTGTTTGGGAAAAGTGTCCATTTGGGTATCAACCCCAACAAGAACCACGCGATGACCTGTTCTTGTTGCGGTTAGTCGTCCGCCTCCGGATGATCATGGAGGTACTGAGCCAGATCCTCGGGGGTGTCGAGGTCGCGCAGGGACGACTCCGCCACGCTCACATGGTGCACTTCTAGGCGACCCAACGCTGCAGTCGGCGATCGTTCACCATCGTCAAAAAGACTGCGCAGTACTGCGAGTGCACCACGGCGCCATACGGCGTGCAGTACTTCGGGACGACCATCCCGATCGGGAACCACCACCATGGCCGACGGATGCGCCACACACTCCCCCACCAAATACTGCAGCCCCTGATCGTCCACCTCGGGCAGATCACACGCCAACACCACCACCAACTCATTGGCTGCCACCGTAAGCGCACTTATGATACCACCAAACGGACCCTCCCCCGGCCACAGATCAGCAACATGACGCCACCCCTGCTCCTGCAAGGATGCGCCATCCCCACCAACGGCCAGCACCTCTGATGCCCCAGCCAACAACGCAGCCACCAGCACCCGCTCGCCCAACTCCTGTCCACCGATACAAAGAGTGGCCTTGTCCTGTCCCATTCGACGGCTGGCACCGCCGGCCAACATGGCCACTGTGAACGCCGCGTTCACGCTCCGTGCAACGCCGTCAGCACAATGTCATGCAACAAGGCGTTGGTGGACAGAGCATTGCCGCCATCGGGGCGGGCCACGCCATCGAGGTCACTGAAGCGGCCACCGGCCTCTTCCACCACGATCTGGATGGCCGCCAAATCCCACAGCGACACCACCGGTTCCACCGCAATATCAAGCGCACCTTCAGCTACCAGGACGTGTTGCCAGAAGTCCCCCAAGCCCCGCTGGCGATGACATTGCTCAAGCAATAGTCCGAGGCGCGCCCGCATATCGGTATCGGTCCAATGGCCGTCGGAGTAAGAAATGAATGAGTCCGCTACGTCAGACACTTTCGACACGCCGATGGCAGCCCCGTTGCGGTACGCGCCGTGTCCACGGCTGGCCCACCACCGGCGTTGCAGTGCAGGGGCCGACACCACCCCCACTTGCAACACACCACCTTTACGCAGCGCAATGAGCGTGGCCCATACCGGTACGCCCCGGACGTAGTTGGCCGTGCCGTCGATGGGGTCGATGATCCACTGCCACTCTGACGATCCTCCCTGGATGCCGAACTCCTCACCGAAAACGGCGTGGTCAGGATAGCGCTCGCCGATTGCGGCGACGATCGCCTCCTCCGTGCCGCGATCGGCCACCGTGACCTCGGAGCGGTCTGGCTTGGACTCCACCACAAAATCCTGCGCCTCGAAATGACGGAGGGCAATGGCATCAGCGGTGTCGGCCAGCTGAAGGGCAAACAACAGCAAATCGGTCATGTCAGGCACGGCGCTCACTGTCGTCACCCTACGGTGCCCCAGCGCGCCGCTCGGAGCATGGCGTGATAGGCGGGGGCATGGAGGTACCCCTCGGGTCGCACCGCGGCGCCGATGTGGTGTTGCTTGGCGATGACCGATACCTCGGGTGGCATCGAGCTTGCCGTCTGCTCGTAGCGCAATGCAGAGTTCCACCAGGAATCGTTGGTTGAGGGCAACAGTTCATGGCGGAAGGTGAACCCGGCGGTGACGTCGTCGATGGGGGAGCCAACGTCGTAGTCGAGAACAATTGACGAGGAGTGTCCAGGGCCACTCACTGATCTTGTTCATCACCCTTCAATAATTGGCGGAGATGAGTTTCGCGCCTCCACCCCACCGTCGTGCCCCGTTTCAGCCGAAAGAGCGTTCTCCCCTACGAGATGTACGCGTACACGTCTGTTTGGTTCGGGGCGCCCCCAGCATTCGCATTGACGAAGAACGACACGAGGCTTGATCCATTGGCAGCGAGCCCCTGGTAGTCGCCCAGGAAGTAGCCACGGGCATTGGGAGCGAGCTTAATATCGCTCGCCGGACCGCCTGCGATGACAACCGAACTGAAGCCGCTCAGCGAGCCTAACTGCCTGGTGGCGAGCAGACGAGTCACGCCGTCTCCGGTCAACTCGTGATAACCGACACCGAGGCGTCCGCTCGCAGTGACCTCGACGGCCGGGTTAAACGCAGGTACCATCCCGCTGTTCACCAAGGCCGGGGCCGACCAGGACAGGCCACCGTTGGACGATTCCGAGATAGCAATGTTGTTGCGGACACCGTTGGAGAAACGGCTGTCCTGCCAGACGAGAAACACGCTGTTCCCTCGGACAGCGATGTCGGGAATGTTGTCTCCGGTGCGAAGCGCAACCCCGTCGGATGCCGTCACCGGCACCGACCGCGCATCGGACACAATGATCGGCGCCCCCCAGGTGAGGCCCTTGTCCGTCGACCGTTGAACGGCGACGCTCTCCCCCCGCAGGCCATGAGCGTTCTTGCGGTTGTAAATGAGATCAAATGTATTAATCAGCGTCCCGTCGGCAAGCACGGCGATCTGGTTACCAATGGTCTGGTTGATCTGACCCGGATCGTAGATCTGGCGGGCCGGCTCCCAAGTCTGTCCGCAGTCGGTCGTACGCGAGAACCAAGTGGGGCCCCGGTAGCCCTGAGCGCGCTCGAAAGCGGCAGCGGACCCATTGGACGACCCGGCGGGGCCCACGAGTCGATCCCAGGTTGCATACGCATTACAGGCCTGGGTGGGGTCAGCCGTAATGGACTCCTTATCGCTGAAGGCGAAGCTAACGTCGCGCCCACCGCTTTCGCGTAGGACGGTGGTCGGGTTGCTCCACGTCGCTCCGCTGTCGAGCGAGCGGCTGACGAGAATGGCATTCGTGGTGTTCGTGTCGTTGAACGAATCGGCTATCTGGTACGCAACGCTGCCACCCGTTCCGTCGGGGCCGATCGAAACCCATGGGTCGGTTGAGCGTTCCAGATCCCCTCCGTTGGCGACCGTGCCTCCGGCGCACCGACTGAACTTGGGCTGCGCCGTGGCCAGTGCCCAAGAGCCCCCACCGTCTTTGGAAACGGCCGTCCGAAGCCCTCGCGAGCCGCCGTCTGGGAAGCGGTCCTGCTGCCAGACCCCGATCAGATGGCCCGGCACCACCGGATCGCTAGCAACAAACGGCTCGACTTCTGCGCCGGCGTAGGCAGGTGCAGTGGGAGCACCCTCACACCCGTTCACATACGGACTGGTGCTGGATACCGGAGTGGGACCCGGCACCGCAGCTGAGGCGGCAAGACCGATGGTGATCGAGCCAAGCGATCCAATAATGGCGGCTATGCGGGCCTTCTTCACGACTCTCCTTCGCGGCCATCGAACCGTCGTTGGCAGCTGCGAGCAGCGTAACCCCATGGCGAAGGCCGTGCGTCTTTTATGGTCGCCACATTGGTCCGCTGGCGATTCTGATAACCAATGTTGTCCCTTGTGACGATTGGATGTTCTCAATCGTGTTTTCCACGAATAGGCCCTGGACCGTCAAGGCTTACTGGAGTCGACGCAGAACTGACAGGGACAGGCAGGAGCGCTTCGCTCGCTCCACATCGCGGACCCTTCGGGCTTGTCGTTATCGCGCAAGATCTTGTTCGAGCATCGAGCGGCTTCAGACCCGGCGGATGGAAGGCGCCTTGCGTCTGCCGACACTGCACGGGGGTACCGGGAGTGTCGAGGAGGGCGTAGGTTCGCAGCGTGGACGGCTACTTCCTTAGTGGTGTAAGGATAGATATTCTGGGGCCGTTACGTGTGGTGGCGGGCAGGGATGGTTCGGTTGCCGAGGTCAAGATCGGACCGTTCAAGGAGCGCGCCTTGCTCGCAGTGCTGGCATTGTCGTCGAATCGTGAGGTGTCGTTCGATGCACTCATCGA
>JANYHQ010000150.1 GCA_025358985.1 Acidimicrobiales bacterium | reverse complement strand
CGTCGAACCAGTAGTGCCAGTAGGCGAAGGCGGTGACGCCAGCGTCACGGGCCATGTCCGCCTGTGCAAGGCGTGCCTCAGGTGTACGCAAGTCATAGAAACCAAGCGCACCAGGCAACTGCGGCTGCCGATGACCGGGGTATAGCGGTCGAGCACGGGCCACGTTGGTCCACTCGGTGAAGCCCTGGCCCCACCATTCATCATTTTCCGCCGTGGGATGGAATTGTGGGAGGTAATAGGCGGAAACGATGATCTGCGGTGGCCCGCCCGAACCGGGTTGCATGGGAGGTGACGTTAGTCCGACACCTGATTTGCCCCTGAGACTTAACCCCTTGTTTCCTAGCGTAGTGAACGAGGGTTCAGCTACACTGCTGACCTCAGAGAGTAGTTGCCGCCCGGCGGCGAAAGGCAAGGCAAGGGTGGCGAGTTCCAAGGCCTGGTTGCGCCCTCGCAACTGGGGTGTGTTGCTCCTGCTGGGCGCGCTCGTGTTGGCTGGGGCGTGGGGCAGTCGGTACATCACGTCGACGCAACTCTCAGCGAATGCCGTGGTGGCCGAGAACCATCGCAAGGGCGCCCCCAACTGGATCAGCGCCGCTGCCCGCCGTGAGATCGAGCTGTCCTTGCAGGGCGAGTTCGGTCCTCCCCCTACCCCGGGAAAACGAGATGTCTCGAGTAGCGGAGCCTTGGTTGGCCCGGTGAGCAATGTGACTCCGCCGGTGGAGGGCTACGCCAGCCAGCAGTCGGTGAACACTGGCGATCCCATTTCGTTCAGCACGTCGTCCACAGTGGTCACTTACGACCTGGTGATTTATCGCATTGGCTGGTACGGCGGCGCCGGCGCCGCCGAGATCGCCAGACAGTCGGGACTTTCTGGTGCGTCGTATCCCAAGCCCACCGCCGACGCCCTCGGTACGATTGCATGCACGTGGCCCATCGCCGCATCGTTCAGCACCCGCGGGTGGACCTCAGGATTGTATGTGGCGGCCTTCGTGGCGCCCGGCGCCAACCCCGTGGTGGGGTACACACCGTTCGTGGTACGCAATGATGCTGATACCGCAGCATTTCTGATGCAAATTCCGCTCAACACGTACCAGGCCTATAACGCTTGGGGCGGAAAGAGTTTGTATGACGACAACTCCACCGGCGGACGGGCTCGCAAGGTGTCATTCAACCGGCCATATGGGTACGGCCAGGGCACCATGTCGTTGTTTTCAGGCGACTATCAGATGATCCAGTTCTTGGAGCGCAACGGCTACAACGTGTCATACGCCGCCAGCTACGACATGCACACCAACCCCGGATTGATGAACAATCACAAGGGTTTCCTCACCTCGTTCCACGACGAGTACTGGTCATACGAGATGCGTCAAAACCTGGTGAACGACATCACGGCGGGGAAGAGCGCAGCATTCTTCTCTGCCAACAACATCTACTGGCAGGTGCGTTTCGAGAATGGGGGGCGCACCATGGTGGGATACAAGGGATTCGACGATCCATGTTTTCCCTGCGATCACACCACCTATCTGTTTCGAGTCGCGCCGGTGAATCTCCCGGAGGAACAGATTCTTGGCGCACGCTACGAAAACTACTTTCCTACTGCAGGCTCTGCTGATTGGGTTGTCAGAAACCCCGCTCATTGGATCTATGCCGGTACAGGCCTCGGCGACGGATCAAAAATTCTGGGCATTGTCGGCTACGAATGGGACCGGGCAAACGCCGGAGTACCACCTGATGGCACACTGTTGTCCAACGGAGATGTGCTCATTGGCTCAGTGCTTTATCAGCACAATGCGGTCATTCGCCAGAAAACCAACGGGGCGATTGTGTTCGATGCGTCCACCACCAGCTTTGCTCGCTATCTCGATATCGGAAATGCCACGGTGGAGCGCATCGCCAGCAACCTGCTGAACCGTATCGCCGGCACCACCACCACCACCACAACGTCAACCACCACCACCACAACGTCAACCACCACCACAACGTCAACCACCATTGCACCAGCGCCGACCACCACCACAACCACTCCGCCCTTGGTGTTCGTCCCCCGTAGTGCCGCACCAGCCGCCGCACTTTCGGGGCCGACGCCACCTCGAGCTCCCGCCCCTTCGGCACCGGTCACGGGCACCAACCCACCTCGTTCTCCCGCCCCGCCGGCATAAACCACTGCGGCAGTCAGTCCCCACCCGTAATGTGAGTCCAGAGCTAAGTCTCAGGCGGCGGAACGACGGGCCTTGGACTTTGCCTTTTGGACGCTGCGACGCTGCTTCTTGGTGGATGCGGCATACAACTGTTTGCCGTAGGCCTGTGTGTCGTCATCAGACTGATTCAGTACGAAGCCCACCAATGGTGCGTTGACGCTGCGCAGCAATTGCGTGGCGCGGGCCAGTTGACGCTTGGTGCTCTTGCCTGATCGCACCACCACAATCACCGCATCGGCAAACTCAGAGAGCACCAAGGGATCGGCCACGGGCAACAACGGGGGGCTGTCGATCACCACAAAATCGAACCGGGCTGACATGTCTTTGATCAAATCCCGCATCCGGTTGGAGCCCAACAATTCCGCCGGATTGGGCGGCACAAATCCGGCCGGAATCACCTGCAGCGTAGGTACCGCATCAACCCCCACGGCAGCCGCGGCCGCCGACGTTGAGCCCACCAGCATCGACGACAACCCACCCCCCTCGTTCTGGCTGATGTGATCGTTGAGCGAAGACACCCTCAAGTCGGCGTCGATCAACACCACTCGCTGACCGCCTTGGGCCAATGACACCGCCAAGTTGCTGGCCACGGTGGTCTTGCCCTCACCAGGCAGGGCACTGGTCACCTGGATCACCCGCAGCGAACGATCCACCCCTAGGAACTGCAGGGCGGTTCGCAAACTTCGAAAGCTCTCGGCCATGGACGACGACGGCCGATCAGCAATGGCAAACATCGGCAGCCGTCGTTCAGCTGCTGGCACGGCCGCCAGCATCGGATGAGAACCATCCACGTTCTCGACGTCCTCACGTTCGGAGATGGTGTCGTCGAAGGCGTCGCGCATGAATGCCAACCCGATCCCAGCAAGTAGGCCCAACGGAAAGGCGAACAACAGGCTGCGGATGGGTGACGGGTTGGTGGGGAGTTCGGGGACTGTGGCCGGACGATTGATGAGCGCTCCACCCGTGCGTAGGGCGGCGTCAATCTGAAAGGCATCGGTACGGTTTCGAAACGTGATGCGTTGCTCATCAAGGGCATTTCGTTCACTCTGCAGCGGCAACCGGTCAGCAGAATCAGCACTCAACGCCGACAATTGACCGTCGAGGACGGCTATTCGTTGCACCAAAGCGGTAACACGTACCTGCAGTCTCTTCGACGCTTCGAGGAGGTCGTCCACCGCCTGACCCCTACGAAAGTCGATATAGGACTGTGCGTATGCGTTGGCTGTGGCCGCAGCGTTGGCCGCGTTGTCGCTTTCGGCTTCCACCACGATGACGTCGGCTCCACCGAGGGATCTCGCCACCACCGTTCCGGGCTTCTTCAGTTGCGCATACACCTTTTCCGAAACCGCCGAACCCAGCAGAATTTGGATCTCGGTCTGGCGACGGTCGCTGGTGCCCGTACCTTCATTTCGACCCAGCACGCCGGTGGCCAGCGACTCCGTGGGGCTTGATTCCAATACCAACTCTGCGGTTGATCGGTAGTTGGGCTTGGCAGTGAGGGAAAACCCCACAATCAGGGCACACACCACCAACACCGTGGCCAAGATGGTGGCGATGCGCGAGCGAAGAACTCGTGCCAGCCTGAAGACGTCGAGTTGAGTGGGTTCCGGCCCCATAGTTGAAGGCGAGTGTAGTGGCGGGTACGACTGGTGACTACTCATAGTGACGAAAATCCCCAATATCTAGCTGAATGCGGTCGTTCGGCCAGGCAGATAGCGTTTTGTTGCGTCGAAGGACACGATACGACACCCAACCTGCCCTGGGTTGGCACCGCAAAGTCACGAGCCAGGAGACATACGTGAGCTTCATTCCGAACGCCGCAGCGTTCGCCTTCACCGCCGCAGCATGCGTTCCGGTACTGAAGCTGCTCCGAGGACGAGCGATCGTGGACGTCCCCAACCATCGCAGTAGCCACACCGTGGCCACCCCCCGCGGAGCGGGGTTGGCAGTGGCCATCGGCGCCCTGTTGGCCGTGGCCACCGTGCGCGACCACGTACCCGGACTGCTGGTGGTGGCGCTGGGATCGGCGGCGTTCGGCGTACTTGGGTTGATCGAGGATCTCCGGGGAATCAAGGTCGGGGGACGACTGTTGGCTCAAGCGGCGCTGGCGGTGGGCGCCACCGTCGCTGTCACCAACACCACCGACCGTCAGGTCAGCGTCGGCACCATTGCACTTCTGGTGGTGCTGGCGCTGTTCGTAGTGAGCTACGTCAATGCGTTCAACTTCATGGATGGCGTCAACGCTATATCCGGCGCCCAGGCCGTGGTCACCGGTGTGGCTCTGGCGGTGCTCGGCCACCACTTCCATGTTGTGTCACTTGAAATAGGTGCGGGGATCTTGGCGGCAGCCGCCCTTGGGTTTCTGCCCTTCAATGCACCGCAGGCACGAATGTTCCTCGGCGACGTCGGCAGCTACTTCATGGGGGCGTGGATTGCGCTGCTCATGGTGTTGGCGGTGCTGGCGCACGTACCATTCATGGCGGCCGTGTCGCCTGCTGCCATCTACGGCGTGGACACCGCATCAACCGTGATCCGCCGGCTCCGTAACCATGAGGCAGTGTTCGAACCGCACCGCTCGCACGTATATCAACAGTTGGCACGGCGATTCGGGTCGCACATGGTAGCTACCGCGGTGGTGAGTGCAGCGACGGCGGCCACGGCTGCTGCGGGTTACGTCACGGCCGTCACTGATGGCTGGGTCATGGCGGCCAGTACCTGTGCCTTGGTGGCGGTAGTGGTTGGTTATGCCTCGTTGGCTCAGCCGGGAGCAGTGACATCGGAGAGCTAAGGTGCCACGTTCACGCGGATGTCGTTCAATGGTAGGACATCAGCTTCCCAAGCTGAGAATGCGGGTTCGATTCCCGTCATCCGCTCTCGACCGACCGCAGTTGCGTATCACACCAGCGAGATACGTGATACGTTCGGTCCGTGAGAAGCCTTCGCCTCGACCAGGAGCTCGACGACAAGGTGCAACGCGCAGCCGAGATCAGCGGCCAATCCGTATCGGAGTTCATCCGCCGCGCCGCCGAGGATCGCGCCGACGAGACTCTGATGTCGCAGCCCGGCGGCCGTTTCGCCGATGTTGCCGGTGTAGTGCACGGCGGCGGCGGTCGGGCGCAGCGTTCCGGTGAGGCGTACTCCGCGGGACTTGCCCGGGACCGCGCCATGCGATGACGTTGTGCGACGCTGGCCCGTTGATCGCCATCATCGACGCCGACGAAACCGACCACGGTGCTTGTCTCGATGCGCTGAACGACCTCGCCTTGCCGTTGGTCACGACGTGGCCAGCGTTCACCGAAGCGATGTACCTGCTTGGCCAAGCCGGCGGCATCACCGGTCAACGCGCTCTCTGGAGACTGGTGCATACCGGCCGCCTGCTCCTTGCTGAGCTGTCCCCCGCAGCGGTCGAGCGATCTGCGGAGTTGATGGATAAGTATGCGGACCGACCCATGGACCTCGCCGACGCCACACTGGTAGCGCTCGCCGAAGACCAAGGCCATCGCAAAATCTTTAGCCTCGACTCCGACTTCCACATCTATCGAATCCGCGGACGACAACGATTCGACGTAGTTCCCCGGCACTGAACCAACACGACGGCTCGCATAAGTCCGATACAGCAGCCGCTATGCCGTCGTTCCGGGGGATGGCTGCCGGGATGGCGACGCTTGGACGCTCTGAGGCTGCAGTGGATCAGCAATCGCGATGTCGTCGACTGCAACCCGAATTGTTCACTCCCGAGGCAAACGCAATCCACCAATTGTTCTCAGCATCGTGGAAACCTTCTTGAAGCCGTGGAGGCATCCGCGTCGAGCAGCACGGTCGAGCGACTGTCGTTGTCACGTTTGTTGCAGGGCGCCCCTACCAGCACCGATCTGACCAAAAAACCTCTAGGTAGACACCCTGACATCTCTCCAGGTCCGAAGCTTCCCAGGCTGAGAATGCGGGTTCGATTCCCGTCATCCGCACCAACGCGTGGCGGACGACGTCCACGTTGGGCTCGCCAACGAGAGCGAGTTACATGTAACGTGCAAAGTTGAGTCGAAACCCGAACCCTCCCCCAACGCCTCTGGCGCAACGGGTCCGCGATCACCGCCAGCGTTTACGCGAGCAAGGCCTCCGGCCGGTACAGATCTGGGTGCCAGATGTCCGTGCACCACAGTTTGCCACCCAAGCGCACGAGCAGTCGCTGTCTATGGCCATCAGCAGGCGCGCCAATGACGATCAGGCCTTCATCGACGCTCTCAACGCGGACGAGGAGTGAGACGGGGGGAGATATGGACTGCAGCGGCCGGGTCGCAACCGCAGGGCGTCGTGAGGCCGGGCGAGCACCGAAGCGCAGCGGAGCAGCACAGCCCCAGTGAGGCGGCCGGGTCGGGATACGTCGGCAAGCCCCGGCCGGTCGTCATCGTCCAAGCAGACCATTTCAATGGCACCGCTTCAGTCACGGTGGTGACGTTCACGACCCACCCCACGACCGCCCCCTTACTTCGCCTAGTGGTGGTGCCCGATGGGGACAACGGGTTGCGCGAGCCGTGCTCGTTGATGGTCGATAAGATTACGACGGTCTCTCGATCCAAGCTTGGTCAGCAGCTCGGACGGCTCGCTGAGGATGACATGGTGCGGCTGGCGCGCTCGGTTGTCGTCTTCCTCGGTCTGGCAGGCTGACCCAAAACCGGTCTGGGCCAGCAGTTGCAAGGGTTGCTGTGAGCACGAAACCATGAATCTGAACGTGAACACCTGACTACTTGATACGCGATGAAGCCTTACCAAGTACATCGCTGACTCGACTGTTTCCACGTATGACGCCTACACAACCCAATCTGTTATGACTCACTGTTTCCGTGGCGTTCGAAACCATTCCCAATAGTGAGAGTGCTTGCAAAAGAGATCGTCGATTGCAACAAAGTATGGGTTCGGGTCGCCGGGTTTGGTCCGCCGCTTCTTCAGCGACGATACCCCGTCTGCTGCCGGCTACCCAAGTAGAGTTGTCTCGGCACGGAGGACAATCGACCGATCCTTGGACCCCAGAACAGCGGCTCGCAATTGGCTGGAGGCTTGCGCTGGATTCCGGCAATCAATAGAGATCGTCCCCCGCTCCAACTATTTACCATGCGTGTGCCGGAAAACCTTCAAGGAGCCCTGGCGGTTTGGGTCGGAAACGACGGCTTGGGAATTCGAACAGCCGCAAAAGAGAACCGCATCGCTTATCGAATTATCAAACGCTAGACCGTTTGTTGGGCATTGATCCCTACCTGAGATCAGGCTGCTTGCTTGTCCAGTTGGGCAAGCACATAGGTGGTCGCGCCCTTGAGGATCTTCTCCACCGCAGGAGTGTCCTTCACCGACCCTGCCGTGACGCTGACCCACAGACCCTTGCGTTTTACTCTGAGTTCCATGTACTGAAGGCCGGGACCGTCCACCATCGGCGGTTTTTCCCAGATGGCGTCCACGCCGTTCAAGGTGACCTTCGTGATGGTCTTTTCGTCGATCACGAACGGCTCCTGGGTGCTGATCTTCACAGCACCGCTGGCGCACTCACCACCGATTCGCCGACTGACGCAATCGTCGAGCCCTTGGCCGCAGCGCTGTCGGTGGAGGGCCCGGTGGTGTCAGAGGCAGTGGTGTCAAGTGCTGCGGTCACACTATTGGGGGCCGAGGAATCGATGGTAACCGGACTGGAGGATCCGCCGGATGAACATGATGTGGTCAGGAGCAGGGCGACCAGACCGATAACAGGAACCTTTACGCAGAGACGCACAGGCCGAACCTAGTGGTCGTCAAATTCGGGCCATTAATCCTTGGTGGCGACAAAGTTCGGGGTGACGTTCATCTTTGGGTCGTACGCCACCTCGGACACCTCCATGGCCACTCCCCCCACCAGGCGCAACGAAGCGACACAGGTCGGACACGGTCCATAAAATTCCGCCTCCGCCAATGCATCGCATCGTGGACAGTTGAATGAAAGCGAATCAACCACACTGTGAAGGTAGCTGTGATTACTACGCTGGGCGTCTCATGACCGATCAATCAACAGGACCGGCCCACGGCACCCGCGCCATCATCGCGGCATTGGTGGCCAATCTCGGCATCGCCGTAGCCAAGTTCATCGGGTTCTTGTTGACTCGTAGCTCGTCACTGTTGGCTGAGTCCGGCCACTCGTTGGCTGACACCGTCAATCAGTTCCTCCTGCTGGTGGGAGGACGCCAGGCCAAGCAGGACGAGGATGCCGTGCATCCCTTCGGATACGGCATGACTCGCTACTTCTGGTCGTTCGTGGTGGCGCTGATCTTGTTCAGCATGGGATCACTGTTTGCGCTTTACGAGGGCTTCTCCAAATTGGGTAACCCGCACGAATTGGACCGCCCGTGGGTAGCCATTGCCATCTTGTTAGTGGCGGTGGGGCTGGAGGGCTATTCGTTCCGAACCGCCATCGCAGAATCACGGCCCTTGAAAGGCGACCAGAGCTGGTGGAAGTTCATTCGAACCGCCAAAGTCCCGGAACTGCCGGTGCTGCTACTGGAAGACTCCGGTGCGCTGGTGGGTCTCCTC
>JANYHQ010000438.1 GCA_025358985.1 Acidimicrobiales bacterium | reverse complement strand
CCGGTCGCCTCGGGGCAAGTCTCTTTTGGGGTGGGCCGCCACCAGCAGCCGGGGATGCGACGACATTTCTCGGCCCACAATCAGCTTTTGCTGGTTGCCTCCCGAGAGAGCCTGTGCACTGACATCGATATCGGGTGTCTTCACATCAAAATCCGTGACCACCGCTTCGGCATGCGCGCGTACATTTTGTCTCGCAATGAAAAGTTCACCGGGACCGGCGACGTTGAGGTCCTCCGTGTCATGTCCCAGTAGAACGTTTTCCCACAACGGCGATGTCATTAACAGGCCTTGGCGCTGACGATCACCGGGGATGTATCCGATGCCTAGCTCCCGCCGGTCACGGGTAGAGGACGAGGTGATGTCTTGCAGCACTCCATCCACCCCAAAAGAGACTTGCCCCGAGGCGACCGGCTGGAGCCCCATCAACGCTTCGATCAGCTCATCCTGTCCGTTGCCCTTCACCCCGGCAATACCCACAATTTCCCCAACGTGTACGTCAAACGTTACGTCGCGACAAGCCCAGCGATCCGGCTCCGACGGTGAACGTACGGACACGGCATCCACGCGCAACACGAGCTGATCCTTCACTGTCCTGCCGGTGGTGGCGGGGGAGGGAAGTTCGCGACCCACCATGAGCTCGGCCAGGGTCTGGGCATCAACAGTATTGGCGGCCACCGTGGTGATCATTCGACCGCCTCGCAGGACGCTGATGGTGTCGGCCAATGCCAGTACCTCGTTGAGCTTGTGACTGATGAAGATGACGGTGACGCCGCTGCGGGCGAGTTGGCGAAGATTGTCGAACAACTGGTCCACTTCTTGGGGTACCAGCGCTGACGTGGGCTCATCCAGGATGAGGATTCTGGCTCCGCGGTAGAGCACTTTGAGGATTTCGACCAGCTGACGTTCCCCGACGGCCAGATCACCGCACCGCCGGTCCGGGTCGATGGGTGAGCCGTAAGACCGACTGAGTGCCTCGATACGCTCGCGGGCGGTGCCTTGGTCAATCACGTGAAGGCTGTGAGCATGCCAGTGCGAAGTGGGCTCGCTGCCAAGGATGATGTTCTCCAACACGCTGAGGTTGTCGGCCAGCATCACGTGCTGGTGGACCATGCCGATGCCTTCGGCAATGGCGTCGGCCGGACTATTGAAGGACACTTCTCGCCCGTTCATCACAATCGTCCCGGCATCGGGTCGGTACATGCCATAGAGCGTGTTCATCAGCGTGCTCTTGCCGCACCCGTTCTCACCCACGACGGCGTGGATCTCGCCTGGGCGCACGGTCATGTTGATGCTGTCGTTGGCCACCACCCCGGGAAACACCTTGGTGATGCCGCGTAACTCAACCGCAGGCATTGTGGCCGGGGGCGTGGTCTTCGAGACGGTGTTCTCCATACAGCGATACTGAACGTTGGGTGGGGCGGAGGGCAGGGCTGAAAGGTGCCTGTCGGAGGGACTATCGACCCTCACTGACCCTCACTATCTGGTTTTTTCGTTATTTTGGGACGTTTGTCCTCGCAGACAAGGGAACGGTGGCCCTGGCGCTGCGGACGCAGTGTTCTCCATGCTGGCGGTGATGCTTGCCCCAACCGATGTCGATCACCAACGCTCCGATCTCCCGTCGCTGGAGGAGGTGCGCAGAGCCATTCCGGCGAGCTGCTACCAACGCAGCATGGGGAGAGGACTTCGCCTGATGGTCACTGATGTGGTGCTGTACGCCGCTGCGGTCGGCCTTGCGGTCCGTTCCAGCGCCGCGCTGGGAGGATTGATGCTGTCGCTACTGACAGGCCTAACCGTAAGTTCGTTGTTCGTTCTTGGCCACGATGCGGCGCACGATGCCCTCCTGCCCAACCGACATCTGAACCGTCTTGTGGCACTGGTGTTCATGCTGCCCTCATTGCATGTGCGAGACGGATGGGTATTCGGTCACAATCGCGTGCATCACGGATTCACCGTGCGTCGCGGTACGGATTTCGTCTGGCACCCTGTGACGCCGGATGAATACCGAGACATGTCGCAATGCCAGCAGCTCGTCCACCGTTTGGAGTGGTCCTGGGCAGGCGCCGGCGTGTACTACTTGCGCAACGTCTGGTGGTCCAAGATGATCCGCTTCACCCCTCCGCGTCGGTCAGCACCCGGCGTCCCCCGGGACCGACGTATTGTGTTGGGCTTCTTCCTGGCGGCTTCTGCGGGGACCTTGGCATTGGGATGGCGGCAGGATCCGACGATACTGAGCGCGCTGTGGATGTGGTCACGGGTTCTGATCATTCCATTCCTGGTGTTCACCTGGATCATTGGAGCTACCGTCCACATCCATCATGTGCAGGCTGACCTGAAGTGGTACGACGCCATCGACTGGACACGCTCGAAGGCCCAACTGATGGGGACCACGGTGATGAGGGCGCCTTGGCTGATTGACGTTGCGTTGCATCAGATCTTTGTACATGTGCCGCATCACGTGGATGCCCGCATTCCGTGTTATCGGCTGTCGATGGCCGCCGATGTCATCGATGCGGCGTTCCCTGGAGTGATCCAGCAACGCCCATTCCATCTGCGCGATTATTTTCGCGCAACGCGAAACTGCAAGCTATTCGATTTCACCACCGGTCAGTGGCTCCGTATTGCCGAGGCGGCCTGACGGGACTTGTGACCTGAAGGTTTGGGACCTATGGCGTGTACGGCGTGGACGTTGCTCCCTGCCCAAGAGGGGTGGGTAACCGCCACCATGGGACCTACATCCGCATCTACAGACGAGGTAACCATGCCCGACAGCAATCCCACCCCCGAGCCCGCCATTCGCGAATCAACTGACGGATTCTCGGTATTGGCGTTCCTCGCCGCAGGCATTGCAGTGGTGTTTGCCGTGGTGGCCATGGGCTTCAGTTTGCGCAACCGCAGCGACAGTGGTGGAGTCGCCGGAGCGGAGTCCACTGCCAAGGCAGCTACGGCGGTGGTGTCGCTGTCGGACTTTCGGGTGAAGGCATCAACCTCCACATTCCCGGCCGGTCCCATCGTGCTCACGCTCAAGAACGAAGGGCCGTCGGCTCACAACCTCACCATCGACGGCATCGGCGCCAGCCCGGTGATCACCGTAGGTCAAACCGCATCGTTCGACCTCGGCTCTCTCGAAGCTGGTACGTACACGTGGTATTGCAACGTTTCGGGCCATAAGGAGGCTGGTATGACTGGAACCTTCACGGTCACCGGATCTTCCGCCACCGGTGCTGTGGCGTCGGCCAGTGCCACCACCACGCCTGCCGGGGCCGACTACAAAGCGGTGGATGCGGCCCACCAAAAGGTGGTGAAGGCATTCCTGTCGGGGCCGCCAGCCAAGACCTCCGGGCTGGGTGGTCAACCGCTGGAACCGAAGCTGGAGAACGGTGTGAAGGTGTTCGAACTCACCACCAAAGTGGTGCAGTGGGAAGTGTCGCCCGGACAGTTATTTGAGGCGTGGACCTACAACGGCGTGGTGCCTGGCCCGCAGATCCGTATCAAACAGGGCGAAACCATCAAGGTCCGGCTGAAGAACGAACTGCCGCAATCAACGTCGATCCACTGGCACGGTGTGGAACTGGCCGACAACAAACAAGATGGGGTCACGTTCGTAACGCAGGATCCGGTGAAACCCGGCGAAACGTATGAGTACACACTGACTCCCATCAACTGCGGTTCGCATATGTACCACTCCCATCACGCCGCCGATTCGCAGGTACCGCTAGGCCTGATTGGTGCGTTCATCGTGGACTGCGCCACCACCCCGGTACCTGCGTTCTACGCCCACGACAGCGAATATACCGAGATTCTCAACGACGGCCCCTTGGGGTTCGGTATCAATGGCAAGGGCTTCCCCGCTACCGCCCCAGTGGTGGCCAAGGTGGGGGAGAAGACGTTGGTGCGCTTCATGAACGAGGGTCTCATCATCCATCCCATGCATCTACACGGACATCGGATGACGGTGGTGGCCAAGGACGGAAACTTCTTACCTGCCCCCTATGAGGTGGACACGTTGAATATCGCTCCCGGAGAGCGATACGACGTGATTGTCACGTCGCTCTACCCCGGAGCATGGGCTTTCCACTGCCACATCCTCACCCATGCCGAGTCCGAACAGGGGCTCCACGGCATGACCACCGTATGGGTGGTGCAACCGGCATGAGGACAACCATACGTGCGCTTATCATCAGCGCAGGAGTGTTGGTTGGCCTTGGGTCTCTGGGCGCGGCGGGCGCAGTGGCTGCCTCCACTCCGGTGAAGGTGGCGGGCGTAAAACTCACCAGCGGGGTTGGCACCGGAGCACAGAGGTCATATGAAGCCACCGTGTTCGATACCGCTGGCAACCCCGTGGCCGGTGCCGACCTTGACCTGGGTGGCCTGGCTGGCGATCCCGATCTTCGGGTGAAAACCACCAAGATGACGGCCACCACTGCGGATCCGCTCACGTATCGCGTTACCGTGAATTTTCCGGCCGACGGGGATTGGGTGATGGTGGTGCGGGTCCATGCCCCTACCCAGGCCGTGGAACTGTTCAGCGAGAAGATTTCCGGTGCCGGAACGGCGGTGTCTTCGCACGACCTGGCTTCGAATCCGTCCCGACGAGCGGTCCTGCGCGCAGACCCCACCTTCTACCAGCGCTACAACGGCACCTCGGAACTGGGAACCGTCTCTCCCGCTGGAACTGCAGGAGCTTCTAGGCATTCCGGTTCGGCTGGTGATGCAGGCTCCGGCACCCTCATCCTGCATGATTTGGAGTTCAGCGCCTCCGCCGCCGG
>JANYHQ010000432.1 GCA_025358985.1 Acidimicrobiales bacterium | reverse complement strand
CGTCCACGCCCCGGGCTGCCGCCCCCTGGGCAAAGCGGGTGGCATGGCCGCGGCGATGGGTCTCCACCACCTCCAATTCGTGCTCGGAGGCGAGGGCATTTTGGATGACCACCCGATTGCGGGCGGTTACGCCGGAGGCGGACGGGTTCACCACCAAGAGAATGTGGCGGCGTGTTTTGGTAGCGATGGCTGCAGAATACGTGCTGTTCACCGAGTGACGTTCGTCATCTCGAGAGCGGCATTTTGCGGACAATTTTCGTGAGCGGCCGGAATACGACAAGAATCATGTCCATGTCCATGAACGTCGCAGTATGCGTGAAGCAGATCCCGGACCCGGCCACGCCCGGGTCGCTCAATCCGGCCGACAACACCTTGGTCCGCCAAGGCAAGCTCATCCTCGATGATTCCGATGCCTACGGCGTGGAAATGGCACTGCGATTGGTGGAAGCGGCTGGTGGTGGCGAGGTCACCCTGGTGTCCATGGCGCCCAACAGCGAGCAGAGCGGGTTGCGTACCGGGCTGGCCATGGGTGCCCACAAGGCCATCCTGGTCAGTGACCCTGCATTGAAGGGCTCGGATGCACTCACCACCGCCAAGGTGTTGGCCGCCGCCATCAAGCGGGTCAACCCCGACCTGGTGATTGCCGCCACCGAATCAACCGATGGCTACACCGGCACCACCCCGGTGCAGATTGCCGAGCTGCTCGGTTTGCCCAGTGTCACGTTCGCCAAGAAGGTCACTGTCACCGGTACCGACGTGGCCGTAGAGCGCCAAACCGAAGCCGGTTACGACGACGTGAGCGTGCCCCTCCCGGCACTCATCACGGTCACCGCCGGCGTGGTGGAGGTTCGCTACCCGTCGTTCAAGGGCATCATGGCAGCCAAGGGCAAACCGTTGGAGGAACTCACCGCCGCCGATCTGGGCATCACCGATCCCGTTGGGTGGGCCGGTGCCGGCCAGCAGATCACTGGTGTGGTGGATGCCGAAGCACGCCAGCATGGCGAAGTCATCGAGGACGACGGCGAAGCGCACGGGCGCATCGTGGCCTTCCTGGAACAACTCAAGGTCATCTGAGCCGGATTTTTCGAGACACAGAAAACAAGGAGAACTGAGAATCATGACTATCTCGAAGATTTGGGTCTTCGTCGAAGCAACCGACGCCAAGGTGGCCACCAGCTCACTCGAGCTACTCACCGCCGCACGGGCCACCGGTGCCACGGTCGAAGCCATCGTGGCCGGAGACGGCGCGGCACTGGCCACCGAGCTCGGCTCGTATGGAGCAACCAAGGTATACGCCACGGGCGACCTCGGCGGAGCGCTGTTGGGTGTGCCGGTGGCTTCGGCCATCGCCGCGCTGGCGGCAGCTGGTGACCCGGCCCAACTCATCCTGTTGGCCCAGAGCTACGACGGCCGCGATGTTGCCGGTCGGCTATCGGCCAAGCTCAACGCCACCGTGCTCACCAATGCCATCGGCTTCACGGTGGAGGGTGACAGCGTCACCACCGAGCATGCCGTGTTCGGTGGCGCCAAGACCATGAAGGCCACCTTCACTTCGGCCGGGCCCCACATTCTGCTGGTGCGCCCCAAGTCGTTTGCCGCCGAAGCCTCCGGCGGTGCACCCGCCTCGGTGGAAGCACTGGCCGTTGGTGACGTCGGGGCCACAGGCACCGCCAAGATCGTGGAACGTCACGTAGAGCAGCACAGCGGCCCGTCACTGGACGAAGCATCGGTGGTGGTGTCCGGTGGACGAGGCCTGGGTGAGGCAGCCAAGTACGAGATGGTGGAGGACCTGGCCAAGCTGCTCAAGGGTGCGCCTGGCGCGTCACGGGCCATCGTGGACGCAGGCTGGGTGCCGTACTCGTATCAAGTGGGTCAAACCGGTAAAACGGTGAAACCCGATGTGTACATAGCAGTGGGTATCTCCGGAGCCACACAGCACATGGTGGGCATGAAGGGCGCCAAAACCATCATTGCCATCAACAAAGACAAAGAAGCCCCCATCTTTGGTATTGCCGATCTGGGGATCGTGGGCGACGTGCACAAGGTGTTGCCCAAGCTGATCGAGGCGTTGCGCGCCCACACCTGAGCGGCGGAGCGCAGCCCCAATGTATCGGCCCCGGAGGCCCGGTAGCGTGACGCCGTGCCCAACCGCCAACTCGACGTCCTACTGATTACCAGTGGCGACGCCCCCACCGGGCGAGCGCTGCG
>JANYHQ010000065.1 GCA_025358985.1 Acidimicrobiales bacterium | reverse complement strand
GCGGGCACCACGTACACCCCTTCGGAGTCAGGCACTGACGCCGCCAACGGGCCCACATTGGCAGCGTCGGAGATGATGCCCAGTCCGTCTCGTAGCCACTGTATGGCCGCACCGGTGACAAACACCGCTCCCTCCAATGCGTAAGCGAACCCACCATGGGTACCCAAATCCCAGGCCACCGTGGTGAGGAGGCCGTCGGCCGGAGCCGGGCACTTGGGGCCCACATTCATGAGAACAAAGCTGCCCGTGCCATACGTATTCTTGGCCATGCCGGGGTCGAGACAGGCCTGGCCGAACAGTGCCGATTGTTGGTCACCCAAGATCGAACTCACCGGCGTTCCCGCCAACAATCCCCCCACGGCTTCGGCCGAGATGACCCCCATTCGTCCACTTGACGGCATCACGTCACCTAGCGCAGCCATAGGTACACGTAGCAAGTCGCACAGCTCCGCAGACCAGCGCCGCTCCATGATGTCGTAGAGCATGGTGCGGCTGGCATTCGACGGATCGGTGGCGTGTACCCCCCCGGCGGGCCCGCCGGTGAGATTCCACAGCACCCAGTCATCTACCGTGCCCAGGCACAAATCAGGTCCATTGGCCACCCCTCCATGTTCGAGCAGCCAGGCCATCTTGGTTCCGGAGAAATACGGGTCAAGCACCAAACCAGTACGCGTACGTACTACATCGAGGTGGCCCTCAACCATGAGTTCATCGCAGCGTCCAGCAGTGCGCCGGTCCTGCCACACGATCGCTCGGGCGGAGGGCGTGCCGGTACGTCGGTCCCACGCCACCACCGTTTCGCGTTGGTTGGTGATACCAACACACGCCACCATTGCGTCCGCCGGCAACTCCGACATCACCTCGGCCAACGTGGCCCGAACACCCTCCCAGATCTCGGTGGCGTCGTGTTCCACCCATCCCGGTTGGGGAAAATATTGCGTGAGTTCGCGATGCGACAAGCCTCGCGGCGTGCCGGTGGTATCGACGGCCATTGAGCGAATTCCAGTGGTGCCGCAATCAATGGCGATCACGAATGTGCGCGAGTTGAGATCTGCACCGGTGGACAACGTGGACATGGGTGGCGAGGCTACCCAGTCTCACTGCCAGCGCGACGATTCCCCCGAACGATCGGCCAGTAAGGTTGTGCTATGCGCGTTGCCATGCTCACCGCCGGGGGTCTTGCCCCGTGTTTGTCCGCCGCCGTAGCCGGGCTGGTGCAGCGCTACGGCGAACTGGCCCCCAACGCCGAAATCATTGGCTATCGCGACGGCTACGCAGGCCTGCTCACCGGTACCAGCATCATCATTGGAGCTGAGGCCAGACAGCAGTCCGACGCGCTGTTCGGCTTCGGAGGCAGCCCGCTGGGCAACTCCCGGGTAAAGCTCACCAATGCCGAAGACTGTGTTCGTCGGGGGTTGGTGAAGGAGGGGCAGAATCCGTTGCATGTGGCGGCCGAGCAGCTCACGCGCGACGGCGTCGAGGTTCTGCACACCATCGGCGGCGACGACACCAACATCACTGCTGCCGACCTTGCCGCCTATCTCGGTGCCAACGGCTACCAACTCACGGTGGTGGGATTGCCCAAGACCATCGACAATGATGTGTATCCCATCGAGCGGACTTTGGGGGCGGCCACCGCTGCTGAGGAGGGGGCGCGTTTCTTTGAGCACATCGTGTTCGAAGGCTCGGCCAATCCCCGGTCGCTGATCATTCATGAAGTGATGGGGCGTAGTTGTGGATGGCTGGCGGCCGCCACCGCTCGTGCGTATCGGGAGCGGCTGAGTGAGCGCAACCTGGCACCGGCATTTGGCGTGGATCGGCAGTGGCTCGACGTCGACGCCGTATACGTGCCGGAGTTGTCGGTGGACATCGCCGGGGAGGCCAGTCGGTTGCGAGTCATCATGGACACCAAGGGCACTGCCAACGTGTTTGTGTCCGAGGGGGCGGCGGTAGCCGACATCGTGGCCGAGATGGAGTCAACCGGTGAGGTGGTGGACCGCGACGCGTTCGGTCATGTGCGCTTGGACAAGGTCAACGTGGGGTCGTGGTTCTCGAAGCGGTTCGCGTCGTTGGTGGGAGCGGAAAAGGCCACCGTACAAAAGTCCGGGTATTTCGCTCGATCGGCGCCTGCCAACGACGAGGATTTGTCACTCATCGATGCGATGATCCGCCAGGCGGTGAGCAGTGCATTGAACGGCGAAACTGGTGTCATCGGGCACGACGAGGATCGGGGCGGTGTGCTGCGAGCCATCGAGTTTCCTCGCATCAAAGGCGGAAAACCCCTTGATGTCACCACTCAATGGTTTGTTCAGATGCTGGCGGACCTCGGCCAACCAATGGGCCAACCAATGGGCCAACCCCACCTTTGACCGCTACCGTGGCGTGATGTTCGACAGTCTGCTCATCAGCCGCACTCGAGTGGTTCAAGCCAGCCCCACGGAGGTGTTCAACCTGCTGGCCACCCCCAGCATGCATGCCCTCATCGACGGCAGTGGCACCGTGAAGGGGGCGGCGGACGGAGGGCCGAAACGTTTGTCGCTGGGAGCCAAGTTCGGGATGTCCATGCGTTTGGGCGTGCCATACAAGATTGCCAACACTGTGTCGGAGTTCGAGGAGGGTCGAGTGATTGCGTGGCATCACCTCGGTGGTCATGTATGGCGCTATGAGTTGGAGCCGGTAGGGGGGGGCAAGGCCACACGCGTCACCGAGACCTTCGACGGCCGTAAGTCCAAGTTCCCACCTGCCCTCATCGCCACTGGTATTGCCCGCAAGCACCCTAAGGCCATCGAGAAGACGCTGGACCGGCTCGAAGCACGCTTTGCCATACCATCAGCGCGCTGATGGTGCAATTCCGGGTCAGCGCAGCACACAGCGAGCGCCGCCAGCGTCAAGCAGCAGCAGCACTGGAACGTGCGGGTGCGGTTCCGGGGGATCGGGTTGCCATTGCCGCCAGCAACCACCCTGATGTCATTGCCGTGGCCTTGGGTGGGTTGCGTGCTGGGGTGATTCCGGTGATGGTGAACGAGGCGTTGTTGGCCCATGAGCGCCAAGTGATCCTCGATGACTGTCGGCCGGTGGTGAGCCTCATCGGGTTGTCCGAAGTGGTGGCCTTCGTTGACTCCACGATTGATCAACTGGCACCGGATCTCGGGCCGACGCCGTTGGCCCGGCCGATGCACTACACGTCAGGCACGACCGGGCGACCCAAGGGAGTGTGGTCCGGGGTGTTGGGCGAGGCGGGGGGAGCGCAGCTATTGGCTGAGGAGACAGAGATGTGGGGCTTCTCCGAGGAGGATGTGAACCTGGTGTGCTCACCGCTCTATCACTCGGCCCCGTTGCGTTTTGCCATGTCCACGTTGGCCGCCGGAGGCGATGTGGTGGTGCTGGACAAGTTCAGCCCCGAGTCAGCGTCGCTGGCCATCGCCGAGCATCAGCCCACGGTGGCGTTCATGGCGCCCGCCCACCTTCAACGACTGTTGTCCAACCCCGCAGGTCCACCCGATTTTGGATCGTTTCGACTGCTGGCCCATGCCGGCGCGCCGTGTCCGGCACCGCTGAAAGAGCAGGTACTCGACTGTTTCCCGCCGGGCAGTGTGTGGGAGTTCTACGGTGCAACGGAAGGTCAGTTCACCGCCTGCTCTACTGCTGATTTTCTCTCGCATCGTGGCAGTGTGGGCAAGGCCAGGCCGCGCCGACAATTGCGGGTCGACCCCGACAACGGAGAAATCTGGTGCACCGTGCCACCGTATGCGCGCTTTGAGTATTTTGGCGACGCTACAAAGACGGCGGCGGCGTGGCGCGCCGATGAGTTCACGGTGTTCGACCTGGGACGACTTGATGGCGAAGGCTATTTGTATCTCGATGGTCGTCGTGACGACCTCATCATCTCCGGAGGGGTCAACGTTTATCCGCTGGAGTTGGAAATCGCCATTGCTGCACTGGCTGGGGTGCAAGAGGCGGCGGTGTTCGGTGTGGACGACGAGCACTGGGGACAGCGGGTATGTGCGGCGGTGGTAGCTGTGCCGGGGGTGGAAGGTGCCCAGGTGACCGTGAGTGCACTACGTGCCCATATCGAGTTGGTGTTGGCTCCGTACAAGCGCCCCAAGGACATCATGATGGTGGCCGAAATTCCTCACACACCCACTGGGAAGGTACGCCGCTCCACATTGGCAGCAGACCTCGGAGTCAGCTAGGGAGTCAGCTGCTTTTCGCGCCCGAGAATTGGCCTTCCGTGCGTTCTCGGGCGCAAACTGCGTCTCCAGGATCCACTTCGCGCCCGAGAGCCGACCTGAGAACAACTCTCGGGCGCAAGACGGCACTCAAGTTGACGACTGACTCAGCTCAGTGCAGTGCGTGGACCCGTTTTGCCAAAAGCGCATGCAACGCGGGATTGGCGGCACAGTGAGTGCCGCGACCCACGTCGAGCACGGTCACGATGCCACCCGCTTCGCTCACAATGAGCGACCCAGCGCACTCGTCCCACGGGTTCAACCCGTCCTCCACGTATGCGTCAAGGCGACCGTCCGCCACGAAGCACAAATCGATAGCCGCCGATCCTCCTCGACGGATGTCGCGGACTTCGGGCAACAGTGTGGCCACCATCACTCCCTGCCGGGCTCGGATGTCGGCGGAGTAGGCGAAGCCGGTGCCGATGAGGGACTGCGCCAATATCGTCTGTGTACTGACGGTGATGGGGACGCCATTGCGAAACGCACCGCCACCTTTGGAAGCGGTATAGATCTCGCCGAGCATGGGTATTGCCACGGCGCCCGCCACCGTGACCCCGTTTAACTCCGCGCCGATGCTGACACTCCAGAATGGATGGCGGTACACGTAGTTGGTGGTGCCGTCGATGGGGTCGATGACCCACCGCACGCCCGACGTGCCGGGTCGGCTCGCCCCTTCTTCGCCGAGTACCCCGTCATTGGGTCGCTCCGCATCAATGCCAGCCACGATGAGTGCCTCGGCCGCCTTGTCCATCTCCGTCACCATGTCCGTATCGGAGGACTTCGTGTCCAGGGTCCGGGTGCGGTGGAGTCCGTCCAGTGATTGACGGCCGGCGGCCGTGGCCAGACGGGCCGCCAACTCCAGTAGTGCTGCGGGGGATGGGGCGAGTGTCACAGGCCGGAGCGTACCCGCCGGGTGCCGTGCGGCCAGGCGAGACGCACATCGCGCCCGAGAACCGGTCTCAGGGTCACTCTCGGGCGCAATTGGCGCGGTCCAGCGAGTCCGGCGCCTCGGATGAGATGTCGTGACCTACGGTCGACGACCATGACCGCAATTGTGGATCTCCGCTCCGACACCCTCACTCAGCCCACGGTGGCCATGCGCCGGGCCATGGCCGATGCCGTGGTGGGTGACGATGCCAATGGCGAAGACCCCACCACCAAGGCGCTGGAGGAGAAGTTTGCCGAGTTGGTGGGCAAGCCTGCAGCCCTGTTCACCCCTAGTGGCACCATGGCCAATCAATTGATTGTACGCGTACTTACCAAGCCGGGGACCAGTGTGGTGGCTGGCCGTAGCCAGCACCTGGTGGCGTGGGAGAACGGAGCGGCCAGCATCAACTCCGGCGTGCAGTTCCACAGTCTTGACGATCGCGACGGTACCGTTGATCCAGACGAAGTGTCGATGGCGGCAGCGTTGGCTGAACATCATCAACTGACACCGTCACTGGTGAGCGTCGAGGACACCCACATGGCCAGTGGGGGACGGGTATGGCCGCTAGATCGTCTGCGCGCAGTGCATGTTGCGGCCATTGCGGCTGGCTTGCCGATGCACTTGGACGGGGCCCGCCTCTTCAACGCGGCGGTGGCATCGTCGACCAGTGGGTCGGGTTCGGTGACGGCGGCCCTGAGGGAACGAGCGGCATGTGCCACCACCCTGATGTGCTGTATGTCCAAAGGCCTGGGGGCGCCGGTGGGATCGTTGTTGGCCGGCCCGGCCGATGTCATTGCGGCCGCCCGAGTGGAGCGTCAGCGCTTCGGCGGCAACATGCGCCAAAGCGGCATCCTGGCTGCCGCCGGGCTACTGGCGCTGGACACGCACGTAGAGCGCCTGGCCGACGATCATCGGAGGGCCTTACGCCTGGCTCATGCAGTGGCCAACCGATGGGCGAACTGCATCGATATGGTAAGTGTGCAGACGAATCTGGTGGTATTCGCTCCACCCAATGCCGATGCGGTACTGGCCGAGTTGGCCGCTGGCGGCGTCATGGCGGGAACGCTGGCGCCCGGTGTGATCCGTTTGGTGACCCACCTCGATGTGGACGACGCGAACATCGAACAGGTGCTGTCTCTTATTGGCTGAATTGTACTGTCTCAGCGTTTGGGGCGACGCTGGGCCACATTGGGTTTGGGGTCGAAATCCACCTGGTTGGTGGCCTTCCACTCAGCCATTGCCCGCAACGCCAATACCGCAACAACAGCCACGCCAGCCGCAAATCCCACCCCTCCGATGAATGCCCCCACAGCAGCCGCCGTGGTGGAGTCACCCGTTGATTGCAACTTCACCACCTTCCATCCAATGAGAGCGCCACAGGCGCCCGCTATGAGGATGGCGGCAAAGGCGCCCAGTCGGGCCAACGGAGACGGTAGCGATGAGAGCCCATCAGCGGGCGGTACGGACATGGTTGGAGGCTACCGAACCTGGGCCCGGTAGCCGGGCAGTTCGCTCAGGCCGGACGAGACACCAAGTACTGCAGGCGCGTACGCACAGAGTGCCGAGTACGCAACCCCTCTAGCAGCGCAGGGTACCCACCGATCAGGGCCTGTACGGGGCGATCAACGGTCTTGCCGCCGGTGAGCCCGAACACCACGGGCGTCACCTCGGGGGCGAACGTGGTGAACAGACGGTCCCATACGATGAACACGGCCCCGAAGTTCTTGTCGATGTACTCACGATTCGAAGCGTGGTGCACCCGATGCGCCGATGGTGTCACGAACACCGAATCAAGGATGGTGCGTTTACGCCAGGCAGTGGTGTGTTGCAGTTGGCCAATGGTGGCGGCCAACACATCGAGCACGATGAACGCCGCTGGGTGGAAGCCGATGAGCGGTACCCACAACCCCAGCCACGGCTTGTAGATGGCTTCCATCCACGGCACTCGCACCGCAGTGGCGAATCCAATGGTGTCGGGCGAATGATGGACCATGTGCGAGGCCCACAGGACTCGTACCCGATGCTCCGTGCGGTGGACCCAGTAGTAGATGAAGTCACGTAGTAGGAACATGCCGACCCACACCCAAGCGTTGCCCAGATCCAAGGTCAGCAAACGGTGCGAGTCATAGACGTACAACGCCAGACTCAACATCACCAACTTCGACACCACGCTCTTGACTACAAGAAACGACAGGGCGGACACAAAGGAAGTGGCAGATTCCTGTACGTCGAGGGAGCGGCGTCGACGGCGATAGATCATTTCGCCCACGAAGGCGGTCACTATGGTAACGATGAACACGGTTACGGCGTGTTGGGCGTACCACCGGGGAAGCGAGTAGATCAGTGGCTGGAACACGATTCCAGTGTGACGATGGCCCGAGTTTCCAACTATCGGGGCATTCCCCCACTGTGGCGTAGGGCTACCCCAGGGCGAAACCCGCAGGCGAACCTTAGGGTTCAGTTTCAGGCGGACCCGGGCGGGGCCCCGCTTTCTGTCGTACCCCATCGATATGGTGATCGTTGCCGCTTCCCCCGCACACTGTTCAACCAAAGCATCAAGGAGGTCCGCTGTGGACGCTCAAGAACTCAACCTCGTCGTCATTCGTGGCCGGGTGGCGCCGGGCGCCCAAATCCGTACCTTGGCCGACGGCAGTACCCAACTCCAGTGGGACATGATGGTGGGCACCGAGCGGGTCCCGGTGTCCTGGGCCTCAGTAGCCGACCATCTGCCCGGGGTAGGTAACGAGATTCTCGTTGTGGGCCGAGTGCGACGGCGGTTCTTCCGCGCCGGCGAAGTCACTCAGAGCCGTACCGAAGTAGTGGCCGAGCGGGTTCTGGCCGCCATGGATCGCCGTCGGACCCGCAAGCTCCTCGACGAAGCTATGGCGCGCATCGGACCGGGCTGAGTGTGGAAACCAAATGCTTTCCAAAGGAGGTTCAGTCGATGTCAATGTCACGGCCGTTCCGGGCTGGCACACTGTGTTCATGTCCGTCAGCGAACCATCGCACCAACTTCGAGAATGGTTCGTGGCCGCCGCCATCATCGAGAGTGGTCCCACGGTGCTGCTGGTCCAGAACCGACGACGCAACGGATCGCTCGACTGGTCCACGCCGGGCGGAGTGGTGGAACCGGGCGAAGAGACCATCGACGGTTTAGTCCGTGAGGTCATCGAGGAAACCGGCATCACGGTCACCGAATGGCGAGGGCCTGTGTATTCCGTGGAAACCATCGCACCCGGTATGGGATGGCATCTACGCGTGGCGGTATACGAGGCGCTGGCATGGGAAGGCGACATTGTGATCGAGGACCCAGACGGCATCGTTATTGATGCCCGGTTCGTTCCTGCCCATCATGCGGCGGTGCATCTGGCCGCCAATGCGCGGTGGGTGTCAGAGCCGATCACCGAGTGGCTGG
>JANYHQ010000049.1 GCA_025358985.1 Acidimicrobiales bacterium | reverse complement strand
TCACCGTGGCCAACCCGTTCGCCAAACAGCCCAACGAGCACTGTCGGCACAATCAGGACTGGAGCTCCTGGGACCTCGAACGGCTCCCCGCCACGGTCGTCCCCCGGACCAACTACCAGCGCGCCTGCGATCCCGCCACCTACGCCGCCCGCCTCGACCAATGGAACGGCCAGCCCTACACCAACCGATTCCGCCTCGTCTGGCGTCGCATGACCCAACCCGGTCTCGAGCGATGCGTCCAAGCCTGCATTGTGCCGCCGGGGCCGGCTCACGTTCACACGGTTCACTCATTGGCTTTGACTTCTCAAAGTGACACGGTGCGCACAGCTGCGCGGTGGTCGAGCCTTGCGGTTGATTACCTGGTGAAGGTTTCCGGTAAGGCTGATATCCAGGACGAGCTTGCGAAGCGGTTGCCCCTTCCCTTTAAGGGGCATCCACTGGATCAGGCGCTGATTCTGCGGACACTGCGGCTCAACTGTTTGACTTCTGACTACGCGCCGCTGTGGGATGAGCTGTACGACCCGTCGTGGGTGGATGATGCCTGGACCGACCCGGCCCATGTCGCTGCCGGTTCCGCCCGTCCCCGCCTCGGTGAGGTCGGTCCCACCTGGTCGATGGCCACGCCGCTGCGCACCGACGTTGATCGCCGCAAGGCGCTGGTGGAGCTCGATGCGCTTGCCGCCATCATGCTCGGCCTCACAGTAGAGCAGCTGTGTGCCATGTACCGGACCCAGTTCTCGGTACTTCGTAAGTACGAATACTTCATGTACTTCGACGCCAACGGCCGCAAGATCTGCAAGCACCACCAGTCGGCGGGTTTCCATCAGCAGAAGGGCGATTACGAACTGGTGACGGCATACCTGGAGGACCCCGGAAGCGTCGGACTCCCCAGCCGTTACCAGGCACCGTTCACCAAGCCAGACCGCGAGGATGAGATGACGTTGGCCTACAACACATTTATTAAAAGGATGCGATGATTTATGAGCGCTTTGTTGAGACGGCGTGCGACAAAATGCGGCTAAGAGTGGGTTGCGACCGACCATGAACAGTATGCAACCGGCGGACGTTGCAGGCACAGAGCTGCTGGCAGCTCAGGGCATCGTCCTTTGTGCTCCTGGGGACCTGGCAGAACTGGGGTGGATACAGGCGGAAGCCCACGGGGTGTTGTGCCATTGGTGCAACACGGCGGCGATCCTGTTGGTCTCCAATCTCCCTGGATTGCGGGAGTTCGTCGCTGTCTGCTCGCTGGAGCACGACGTCACCCAGGACCTCGATGGTCCCAACCGGCTGCGGGCTCAGCGCGCTGCTCGGACAGCCAGGAAGGCGGCAGGGGTGCAAACGGTGCCGTTGCCGGTGAACAACGAGCTTACGGCGAGCGTTGCGGCGCGAATGCGCAGCATTCCGGCCCACCCGTCCGACAATAAGGCGGGAGTTCCCGACGATATCGTTGCGTTGGAGTTTGACCTGCGGGCCCGGCTCATGGGATGTCGACTGCTGTTTGAACTGGACCTCACCGAGGAGCTCTACGACCAAACGCGGTCGGCCGTGTTCCGGTTGGCCGCACGCATCCGGTTTGACCCGGCCGACGTGGGGCGAAGGATTCCGGCCATTGCCGCCGTGTATCTGGTTAGCCATGGTGTGTTCGCCTACGACAGCGGCAACTACTGGGGCAGCATCAGTGTCGGCATCGACGACGCTGAGCTTCGTATGTTGTGGACCAGTGCGATCCGAGTCCTAAATGTTGACCGGCTGGAGGGCCTCACGTCGGAGGGTGCTGCGCACCGGTACGTAGCTCCAATCCTGGTCCATGGTGGCATCCCCCGTTACTCGCTCGCCGACTTCTTCTGGCTCATCGGTGACGGGCTGCGACACCAGGCCACGAGCGGTCAGGATTTGATGTGGCGGTGGAAGGCGATGCCCAATGCGTTCGTGGGCATCGACGTGCCGGTGGCCCGCTTCCTCACCCGTGGCGGAACGATTGCCGTTGACTTCCTTGACCGTTGTGTGGAGATGTTCCGCAGCGGAACGAGCACCGTTGGCCTGGCTGCGGAGCTGGGCTTGCCAACGTATGTGTGCAGTGCATTTGATACGTGGAGGACCGCCGACGGGACCGGCGCCGGGGCGAGTAGCGAAACGTTGCGCCGCTTCCCCCGGCCGGTGTTCTTGTTTGATCCGTGGTCGGGCCGTGGACCGCTGTTGCGGCTGCCGCCGGTGAGCACTGCGGGAGAGTGGTTGGTGGGCGGCGATCGCTCTGCTGCGCCGGTGCGGGGGTCCACGCTGTTTGAGCAGGAGGTTGCACTGGAGCGGGCCGCCTCGTGGCGGGTGTCGTACCGGGCCGAAGACGGCAAGGTGTTGTTCGATCAGCGCTACGAAGGGCTCGCCAGCCTCGGAGCGGTACTGGTGGACTCATCGTCGTTGGCCCTACTGCGTGATCCGACGACCATCTCGATGGAGTCGGTGATCGTGGTGCGCCCCGCTGATGCCAAGGTCTCCGTGGTGTCTGCCGCCGGTGATGCCCCGGTGCTCCTG
>JANYHQ010000029.1 GCA_025358985.1 Acidimicrobiales bacterium | reverse complement strand
AGTTGGGGCGTCGGCCACCGACGAGCTGTTGGTGTTGACATTGGGCAGTCAGGTGACCACCGAGATACATCTACTGCGCGCCACCGAGGCCGTGGATCCGTCAGCGCGTTTCTCGGTGGTGGAACCTCGCCGTCACGGTATCGAATACGGCGTGGATCACCACCGCGCCGCTGACGGCACCGAGCGTCTCATCATCGTCACCAACGATGGCAGCGACGGATTCCGTTTGATGACGTCTCCGGTGGACTCGCCCGGAGCGCCACAGTGGACGGACTGTGGGGTGCATCCGGCCACCGATGAGCCCTATCCGCTGAAGCTCGACGGGGTGGACGTGTTCATCCGCCATCTCGTGTTGCATGAGCGAGCTGATGCGCTGGAGCGTTTACGCGTAGTGGAGTTGGACGACCACGGATCCATTGGTGATGTACGTGTACTGAGCATGCCAGAGCCGGTGTACAGCGTGTGGAGCGGCGGTAACGCCGAGTTCGATACCCACGTTCTGCGATTTGGATACACGTCGCCGGTGACCCCGTCCACCGTGTTCGAAGAAGACTTGGTAACCGGCGAACGGGTGGTACTCAAACGCCAACCCGTCCTCGGTCCGTTCGATCCGCAGGCGTACGTCTGTGAACGGGTATGGGCCCCCGCCCCCGACGGTGAGTTGGTGCCCGTGTCGGTAGTGCATCGGCGCGACACACCGATAGATGGCACCGCGCCGCTGCTGTTGTACGGCTACGGGGCATACGAGATTTCCATCGACCCCACCTTCTCTTCGCTACGGCTATCGTTGCTCGATCGTGGCGTCGTATTCGCCATTGCTCATATCCGCGGTGGTGGTGAGCGAGGTCGGCGCTGGTACCTCGATGGCAAGTTCTTGGCCAAGCCCACCACGTTCAGCGACTTCATCGCCGTGGCCGACCATCTGGCTGCAGTGGGCTACGCCGATCCGCACCGAATTGTGGCTCGTGGAGGTAGTGCTGGAGGGTTGTTGATGGGTGCCGTGATCAATGCTCGACCGGACCGATGGTGTGCGGTGGTAGCCGAAGTGCCGTTCGTGGACGTGGTGAACACCATGCTCGACGACACGCTGCCCCTCACTGCCATCGAGTGGGACGAATGGGGTAATCCGACAGAGCCGGAATTCTATGCGTGCATGTCATCGTATGCGCCGTATGAGAACGTGGCCGCCGTTGACCATCCGCAGATCCTGGCCACTGGTGGGCTCAACGACCCGCGAGTGGGATTCTGGGAACCGGCTAAGTGGGTGGCCCGCTTACGGGAGCGCAGCACCGGCACCAATCGCATCCTGCTGAAAATGGAGATGGGTGCTGGCCACGGGGGCCCCACCGGCCGCTACTCGGTGTGGCGCGACGAAGCGTTCGTACTTGCGTTCATCCTCACGTCGGTAGGCATCACCACCTAACGCTGCATTTTCGCGCCCGAGAGTTGTTCTCAGGTGGGGTCTGGGGCGCAAAGTGCGTCTGAGTGCCTCAGCTCGAATACGTGAAGCCGTGAACGCAGTCAGCCAGCAGCGGCAACTCGAGGTCCTTGGCCGACAACACCGGGTCGGTCACCGGCCACTCGACCCCGACGGCGGGGTCGTCCCAGCGCAACCCGCCGTCGTGGGCCGCCGAGAACTCATCAGTGCACTTATAGGTGAGGTCGGCAAAGTCGCTCAGTACGCAAAACCCGTGGGCGAATCCGGCGGGGATCCACAGCATCCGTCCATTGTCGTCGGACAGTGTCTCGCCCACCCACTGGCCGTACGTGGGCGAACCGACACGGATGTCCACCGCCACGTCGAACACAACGCCCCGCGCCACCGACACCAGCTTGCCCTGGGCCTTGGCCCCCGTTTGGAAGTGGAGCCCTCGCAGTACCCCGTGACGCGAGCGCGACACGTTGTCCTGCACAAACGTCAACGCCAACCCGGCAGCGGCGAACTCAGATTGCTTGAACCCTTCGCGAAAGAAACCTCGCTCGTCGCGAAACTGGCGGCTCTCCACCATCACCACATCAGCAATGGCGGTGGGATGAAATGTGAATGGCATCAGAACCAGTACTCAGCGACTGAAGTTGCCGTAGCCGCCACGGAAGTACGCCAGTGGGCCGTCACTGTCCTGATTGCCCAATGCCAGCACCCGGCCCACCACAATCACATGGTCACCACCGTCGAACTCGTTTTCGATACGACAGTCGATCCACGCCAGTGCGTCGGTGAGCACAGGCGCTCCGCTGCGCTCGGTTCGCCAACCGACCCCCTGGAACTTGTCATCAGCCTTGGACGCAAACTGTCGGCTGACGTGCTCTTGCGTGGAACCGAGCACGTTGACGCAATAGTGGCCGGCCTGTTGGATACGTGGCCACGAGCTCGACGCAATCCCGGCACAGAACAGCACCAGCGGCGGATCCATGGACAGCGATGTGAACGAACTGGCCGCCATCCCCACCGGCTCACCATCAGAAACGGCGGTGATCACCGTGACCCCAGTGAGGAAATGTCCCAACACCTGTCGGTAGAGGGGGCCATCAATGACTGGATCGTGCTCGGTGTTCACGGGCGCTGAGCGTAGCGAGCCTGCGGGCTGGCCGGAGGTCAGCACCTGCTGTCGAACATTGGGCCAACCGGTGCCCGCCGCCGCAACTGCGCCGCCATGGGTTGGCCAGGCACGAACGTCATGGCCTCGGCGGCCGCGAACACCTCGATACCGAGTGCCGCACCCTGCTCGATCACTGGTCGGGCCAGTCGATCGATCTCGTCGTCGCTGCGAGACGGATCGTGATGGAACAGCGCCAGTGTGTGGGCCCCCGATTGGCGAGCCACTTCCAGCGAATACGCCAGCGTGGAGTGACCCCACTCGCTCTTGGTTTCCCAATCCAGCTCGGAGTACTGCGCATCGTGGATGAGCAGATCTACCCCGTCACACAGATCCATCACCGATGCCGCCACCGTCTTCATGTCAGCGGGCGCCTGATGGTCGGGAAGGTAGGCCACGGACACGCCATCGGCTTCGATACGAAAGCCCAGCGTGAGCCCCACATGCGGCACCGGCCGTACCCGCACCTTGGCACTACCGATGGGCAGGTCATCGTCCACCACATCGAAGGTGTTGTACGTGCCACGCAACTGATCGATGGTGACCGGGAAGAAGGGCGGCTTTACGAACTGCTCCAGCATGTCCTTGACCGTGTGACCGGTTTCGCCCGGCCCGTAGATGTCGAGTTGGGCACCCACCCGGTCTGCTGCGGCCAGAAACGGCAGGCCCTGCACATGATCGAAATGAAAATGGGTGACAAGGGCGGTAGCCCGAAACGTTCCGTCCAACGGCTGCGTGTCGCCCCACGATCGCAGCCCGGTACCGAGGTCCAAGATGATGGGGGGCTCGCCGTCGATGTCGACCACAACACACGACGTGTTGCCTCCATAGCGGG
>JANYHQ010000733.1 GCA_025358985.1 Acidimicrobiales bacterium | reverse complement strand
CGCAACCATTTGCTGGGTGGCCAAGACCTCACCCAGATGTCAGTAGGCGGGTTCACCGAAACGGCCTACAACGGGGTGGGATTTGGACTGGGATTTGCCACTTCCATCGACGAAGTGGCCACCGGTTCGCTCGGCCACGGTGACTTCTACTGGGGTGGCGCAGCGTCCACCATCTTCTGGGTGGACCCGGTGGAGGATTTGGTGGTGATCTTCATGACCCAACTCGTACCGTCAGGCACGTTTGATTTCCGTGGCCAACTGAAGAACCTCGTGTATTCGGCCATCGCCGACACTATGAGCTGAGTGCCGACCTCATCGCCGAATCCTGCTCAGTGGCGCGGCGGGCCCGCACCAACGACACTAACGTGTCAGCTATCTCATTCGCCGCTTGGGGTCGCGCCAGCAGACGAGTGGACCACACAAATTGTTCCAGCTGTTCTGGATGACGTTCCAATTGCTGAATACGGGCCACCATGCGGCCCATACGTCGCTCACGGAAACCCGCGCCGCCGATGGCCACGAAGTCCGGATTTCTGCGCTCCTGACCCCGCAGATGACCAGTGATGAGCAACGGGGCGCCTACCGCCAACGCTTCGGCAATGGTGCCTGGTCCTGCTTTGGTCACCACCAGATCGGCTGCTCCCATCCATTGCGCCATGTTGTCCACGAACCCAATGGGACGTAGCCGTTCCCCACTGCGGCCCGCCAACAACTCCAGACGTCGCAGCAGACGCTTATTTCGCCCAGCGATGACACAGACCTGGATATCAGGGCAGCGCCGCAGCAGGGCTCGAGCTTTTCTGTACAAGCCCCCGGCGCCCTCGCCGCCGCCAACGAGCAGAACCGTGAATCGATCATCGAGTCCGAGCACGTCCCGGGCTCGCGCAGGCTGGCGCAGTGACGTAGGAGACTGAACAAACTGCGGTCCCACGGGTAGGCCCACTCGATGAAGGCGGTCGGCGTGTACACCGAGGCCGATCAACTTCTCCGCGCTGGAGGCATTCGGAACGAACACTGCATCCATCTTGACGTGGGCCCACGATGCGTGCGGATCGATCAGGTCGGTCATGACGGTGGCCGCAATTGCCCTTTGCGAGGCACGATCAGCAACATGGCGGGCGGCATGCGACAGCAGCGGATGAAACGACACGATGGCATCGAAGTCGGCCTTGCCGGCCCCCTTCCGGGCGGAACTGCTCAAGGTATGCAGCACCGTCCGCCGCATGAACCACACCGTGCTGCGGTGATTGGTGACATGGAAGAGGGCAGCCCAGATCCAAGGAGTAGATCTGATGCAGGCGCGATACAAACTGTCCGATTTGCGGATTATTGAAGAATGATTCTCAATAGTTGGATCAATGAGCAGCGCCGTGACCACACCCGGATAGTTGGCGTCAATGGCCTGCTTGACAGCCAATGCCGAGGCTCGGTGCCCGCCGCCCGTATCGGCGTACAGGAATGCCATGGAAATTGTGTGCGGACACGCTTTGTGGGTGGCTTCGGATGGGACGGCAACAGCCTCGAACATGGCGGCGTGAACCCTAGCAACCCCAGGGCCGACTACCCCGATGACCTCGACGTGATCGGGAGGCAGGTAAGTTCATGATCGTGGATCATGTGACCCGAGCCCGGCGAGTGCTGGTGATCTCGACTTCGATGGGTGCCGGACACAACGGAAATGGCACTGAACTGTTGCGCCAACTCCGGGCCAGCGGTGACGATGGTCTCATGGTTGATCAACTGGACCTACTGCCGTTACGTATCGGCCACGCAGTACGAAGTTGGTATCGACTGCAACTGCGGTTCGTCCCGTGGACCTATGAGCGTTCTTGGCGTTCGATGAATCAGATGCACCGCTTGCTGGCGTGGCTCAACGGTGTGTTGTGCTGGCGGCAACTGCACCGCCTGATGTCGGTGGTGGAGCCTGACGTGGTGGTGGCGAACAATCCGCTGGGGGCTCAGATGCTGGGTTATCTGCGCTCCACAGGCCAGTTGAATGTTCCTGCCGTGACGTTCATCACCGATTTTGGTGTCCACGAACTCTGGGTTCACCCGTCGGTGGATGCGCACCTATGTGTTCATCCCCAATCAGCAGCCGACGTGAGGCGTCTGGGTGGCCATCACGCAGTGCCCACCGGGCCGTTGGTGGCCCCCGCGTTTCTGCATCCGTTATCGCGTGAGGATGCTCGTGCTCGATTGCGGCTGTTCGAAACTACTGGTGCCGACGGTGTCACTACCGCCGCCGGTGATCGACCCGTGGTGGTGGTCACCAGCGGTTCGTGGGGCGTGGGCGAGATTGAAAAGACGGTGAAGTTTTTGGTGGAGTCGTGCCACTGTCGAGTGGTGGTGCCATGCGGACGAGATCTCCGGCTTCGCCAACGGCTCCAGTGTCGCCCGGATATCGCAGCGTTGGCGTGGACCGATGACATGGCCACGGTGTTGGCGGCTGCAGATGTGGTGGTGGAGAACGCCGGCGGGTTGTCGGCCATGGAGGCCTTTGCGGTGCGTCGCCCAGTGATCACGTTCCGCCCGTTGCCCGGCCATGGCCGCCATAACGCCGAGATCATGAGCGCCGCCGGGGTGGTCACGTATGCCCGTTCACACGATCAACTCGCAGCGGCATTGAACCTGCCCAGCAACGATTGTTCGGAGGCCGTAGACGGGCCCTACACCATCTTTCGTGGGGGAGCCGTCGAAGCGGTTGTCGCAGTGGCCGATGCTGCCCGTCTGACCCCGTGGACCGCCACCGCCAGACCGCCGCGACGGCGCCGAGGAATTGTCACTGTGTCGGCGCTGGCAGTTCTGTACTCCTTTGCCACCGGTGGTGTTCAAATGGCAGTGGCCGCCGGAGTCCCGCTGGCTGCGCAACTCAAACCCGGACCGAACGAAGCATTCGTCGCCGTTCGATTGAACGCCACCGAACTGGACCAGCCATCAGTGAGGGCGGCAATCGGTAAGACCCGCATCGGCGTAGTTGTGGATGATGCCACTGCCGCGGTCAGCGCCGATGGCCTTCGTGACTTAGCAGCGCGCGGAGTTCCGATCGCGTCGGGTGAGGACCCCAGCGTCTCGTCCTTTGTACGGTCTCGGTTGCATCCCGACAAGACGGGCTTACGGGGTCGAAACGGTCGACGCATGCTCAACCGAATGAGTGTCGCGTTTGTGTTCGTGGGTGATGTAGATGCACTTGATGTGGCCCGCGCCCGTCGTTCCCGGACCCCCATCGTGCTGGCCAGGCCCTACCGATCGGCCACCGCCAACGCTATCCATGAGCTGAGCGCCGGACATCTCTATGTGGAGGATGAACGCAGTGTCACCCCCACGGCAATGCTCGTCAACCTGCTTGGGTTGGAACACGAGATCTCACGCCAGCGCATCCACGTCGGTGTATTCGATCACACCGATCATCGACTCCGTATACCCGATACCACCACGCTGTACAGGTAACGGCCGTGGCAGTCCTGCTGTCGTTGGTGTCTGCGTGTTTGCTGGCACTGGGCACCACCCTCCAACATCGAGCGGTGCAGCGCGACGCCGCCATCAAGGGGCGCCCTAGGTGGAGGAGGGCTGGGCCGTTCGTGGCACTCCTCGCCAATCGGGTTTGGCTCACTGGTTCTGCCATTGATCTGTGCGCATATGGACTGGAGGTTGCGGCGCTATCCCAGGGTCGCCTCACCGTGGTGGAGCCCGTGTTGTCGCTGGGCCTGGTGTTTGCGCTGCCGATGAGCGCCCGACTGTTTGGAATTCACCATCCGCCCTCTCGGTGGTTTGCTGCTTTGTGTGTGGCAGCTGCGGTCACCGTGTTCGTGAAGCTAGTTCGGCCCACGGTAAGTTCAAGGGCGATGCCAGGCCATCGGTGGCTCATCGTGGTCATGATCGTGGTGAGTGCCGTCGTACTTTCTGCGGTGAGTGCAAACCGTACGCGTACGGACGAAAGAAGAGCGGTGCTCCTGGCCTTGGCGGCGGGGGTCACCTATGGGTTGACTGCGGCATTCACCAAAGCAATGGTGGACCGCTTCGGTCTCGGGTTCCGGGCGGTTGCATCGTCTTGGTTTGTGTATGCCCTGGTATGCGGTTCAGTGCTGGGATTGCTCTTTGGTCAGGCCTCGTTTCGTACTGGGTCTCTGGGTGCGTCGCTGCCCACCCTCACTGTGTCGCAGCGTGTAGTGGGCACGCTGCTTGGGCTAGTGCTGTTCGGCGACCGCATCTCCCTTGGCGCCGGACACGCAGCGTTGATGGTGACGGCAGTGATGGCCGGAGTTGTGGGCATCGCTTTCCTTGCCCGACCAACAGACTTCACGTCCCAGGCCGGCTGACATGGACAGTCATGGGGAACAATGGGGAGGGATCGCATTTGCGGCCGAGCAGGGCAACGTTGCGACTACGCGGCGGACCCCTCTGTGGACCCAATTGCTCTCCATTGGTTGGCTGTATTGGTTGTACGACGCCATCAACGACCTCCCGGAAGTGCGTGTGACGCAGGCACTCGCGCACGGTAGTTCTGTGCTGCGCCTGGAGGAGCGCATTGGTCTCGACGTGGAACTGTCGATGAACAACTGGGTACAGGGGCACCGCGTCATCGGGCTGGCCCTGTCCGACTTCTATGACGTTGCCCACCTGTCGGTGACGTTCGTGTTGCTGGTGACCCTGTGGTGGAGGGCGTCAGCGTCGTACCCGCGCCAACGCAACACGTTGGTGGTTATCAATGTCATTGGATTTGCATGTTTTGCGCTCTACCCAGTGGCACCCCCACGGATGCTGCCAAATTTCATCGACGTGGTGAGCAGTACACATGCACTTGGTTCCTGGCATAGCGGTGCACTGGGTGCTCATGCCAATGAGCTTGCGGCAATGCCCTCATTACACATGGCGTGGGCAATGTGGTGTGGGTGGGCCGCCGCATCGGCCCTGCCCAAGCGAATTGGCATCGCGCTCGGGGCGCTGTACG
>JANYHQ010000729.1 GCA_025358985.1 Acidimicrobiales bacterium | reverse complement strand
GTGACGATCTCGTCGGCGCCGAGCCGTATCGCCACTGCCAGGTGGATTGCATCGTTGGAACGGAGAGGGGCGAATGTTCCTGCTGCGATCATGTCACCGCGGGTGATATCGGCGAGGTTCACTGCATTCAGCACGTCTTGGACATCGTCGATGTCAACCTCGTTGGGATGTCGACCGGCTGCGCAATGCATCTCGGTGTGTAGCAGCCACGAGGCGACAAGGCGCCGATCGGCGGACAAGCTCTCGACGAGTGCAGCGGACTCGGCTTCGTCGACGACGAGCTTCATGGCCGCAGACGTGTCGACGTATGACAGCTTCACCAGCGGCCTCGGGAGTCGCCGATGATCTCGGCCGTGGTCTTGTCCGACTTCCTCCGTTTGATTGAGAGGAGGTCGGCCGGCGAGTTGACGGCCTTTCGCAACTGTCCTTGGGCTGCCAGGAGCGTCAGCATGTCAGCGGAGGGTGGGCCGATCACAGCTGCGGGTTGACCATTGTTGGTTACCAAGATCGTCTCGCCGGCAGCGACACGGCGCAGGACGTTGGCACTTTCGTTGCGCATTTGGCGGTGTGTAATCTCCTTCATGTAGCACACCGTAGCACGATGACTGCCCAATTCATCGCACTCTGGAGCCGAACGCTGTCCGAATAACTGGTGACCCAAACCCGGGCTTCGACTAGGCGCTGGAAGCCACCTGTTTGGCTCGTGCTGGCGCTCAGCAGGCGCAAACTACGCCTTCGGCCATGGGACGTACCGTCGACAGGCGGGCGAAGTCGTTCGCTCCGTCCCGGCGGGACGCAGGGAACAATGTCGCTGGGCGACCCGCTCGACATCCGGCCGATTGCACGAGCGGACTATGGGGAGGCGCTGAGCACTGAGGGTGATCACCGTGAACAAGAGGTGCGGTACTCGCGATGGTTCGGAGTTCCCGTGCAAACCACTCCAACGAAGCGCAGGTTCTGATACGCAGGTCCGGCGCGGGCCGCTCTCGCTGCTGACCGGCGCGTAAAGCCGATGGCGGACGGATCACCCAATTCTGGCCGACGTTGCGACAGGGGAATCCGTCACGCTCTGTCCCCCCAGTGCCGAACGCGAGTTGAGATACCGCCGGTTTTTCAGGACAGATTGCGTGTGTATTTGTGGGTGCACCCGAGATATCGAGCGTTGTGGCCGGTCGCGCAAGCGGAGCACCTCGGCGAGAGTTGGTCGGGAAGGAGGGTCGAGGTCACTCGGAGCCGGGATCGGGTCGGGCGAGCCCGTCGAGGTAGTCGGCGACGTCGGCGTGATCGCCGTGGCGCGCCCACCCCGCTGGCGGCGAATCCCACTCGGTATCAACGATGTCGGGGTCGGCGCCGAGATCGACGAGCAGCTTGGTTAGTGGGAGGTCGCCTCGTGCGGCGGCTACGTGCAATGCCGTCGTGCGATGACGGATGTTGATATCGAACCCGAGTTCGACGAGTAGCCGGACAGCGTCGCTTCGGCCGAGCTCGACGGCCCGAGCGACCAGATCGTCGCGTTGCTCGAGGGCCCATTGGAGCAGTCGCGGATCCCTCCCGACAGCGGCCTCGACGGTTTCGCGGTCACCGGCGAGGCAGGAGCCGACAAACACCGTCAAGGGGTCAAGTGTGGCGGTGTCGGCTCCGGCGTCGGCGAGCAACTCGGCGATCGCCAGATTGCCGTGCAGTACGGCCCCCTCGTACGGCGCGCGCCCCTCGAAGCAGGGGTGAGTGCCAGGGCGGTTCGGATCGACGCCACGGGCGAGTAGCAGCCGGACGCGTTGTTCGAGTCCGGCCTCGGCGGCGTGTTGGAGCGCCTCGGTGATGATCTCTGCTGGGCTCTGATGGGCCTGGGTGAGCAGTCGCCGCCACGGCCCACCGTCGCCTCGACCAAGTCCGTGGTCGAGCAGAAGCTCGAGGAACTCGGTGTCATCGTTGGCGAAGTCGCCCAAACCACGGTTATAGATCGTCTGGCTGTCGTTCGCTTGCGCGCCGGCCTCCAACAACAGTCGGGCTAACGGGATCTCGTTCGGGTGGGGTGGCGCACCCTGCTCGCCTCGGCCGAACACGCCGGCGAGCGCAGTGAACGGCGACGGCAGACCATCCCACAGGTAGCCCGCGTTGGGGTCGGCACCGGCGGCGAGCAATAGTCGGGCGGACGTTACCGGGTCGCTGCCTGGTCTCTGCGCGAGTCTTGAGAACGTGAGGTACAACAGTGGCGGCCACGCGAAAGGTCCCCCTTCACGTTCTGCGGCGGTTGGATCGTTGGCGAGCAGATACCGCATCGTTTCGACCGTGCCGGTGGCGGCCGCCGTGTACACCGACCATCCGGCTAGGTGGGGATGTTCGACCAGCATCCGGTCGGCCTGTGCCCTCCGGTCGGAATGGTCCGCACCGAAGGTGAGGCAGGCGAGACGCAGCAGCTCGTCAGCGCACGCGACGTCATCGGCGAGCGGCCCACCGACCGGCTCCTTGTGCGGCGAGCGGCTCAACCGGTTGACCAGCAGCACGTAGTCGCGCAGCTTCGCCCACGACGCGAAGTCATAGTGGCGGGCCAACGTCAGCTGCGCGTCGGCCAGCTTGAACGCCGTCGCCGCCGGTGTCGCGGCGGTCAGATCGCTCAAGCGCGGGTGGTGCTCACGCACGAGGTCGATCGAACCGTCGATCCCGGCGCGGACCAGATCGCGCAGCGTTTTGGCATGGGCCTTCAGCCGCTCGAGATCCGGGTTGTCGGGCAGACAGTCGACAGGCATACATGCATCCTTTCCGTAAGGCCCGACGTCCGCACAGACGGGAAAGAAAGGATACGAAACGCAGTATGGGTCACTCTAGCCAGGTGGGCTTTGCTCTTCCCGCGGACGGGTGGCGCTCCTGAATCGCCGAGCTTCATCCTAGCTACCCGGTCTCAGCCGCGTCGACATCCTCGGGCCTGACGGTCTTCAAGTCCGGCCGATGACCGTTCTACCGGCGACTACGCTGCTCGCCCCCGGAGGGACACAGTTACTCAGACGCGCCGGTGCGGTCACCCTTACCGTTCGAACGGGGCGAGATCAATCGACGACGTGACCCTCTTGTTTCCCTCTCGACTCGCGGCACTCATCGCAAGGTCGGCTGCGCTCGGATTGCCCGACGGTGGCGATCGACACTTGGTCGATGCGATTCACACCTCGGCAATGCTTCGCCCCACCGACCTCGCTGAGTCGCTGTCAAAAGCCGACCTGTGGCGGCTGTGGATCATTGAACTTTTGGATCGTTTGTCAGCTTGCTGTCCAGGCCCAGGCCCGACACACGTGTTCACCTGGTGCGAGCCGTCCAGTCACAAGATTCGGAACGTGACGCTCATGAATTCACCGTCGGTCTCCCGACCAACGATCTTCATGCCCGTTCTCGCCGCGAGCACTTCGACGGACCGCCCAAGGTAGAACGCTGTATGGAACCGGGTGTGGTCGTAGAGCAGCTCATAACAGGGCGAAGCGTGCGTCATCAGCGCACCGGTGCGCAGATGCGACGCCATCCGGCGGAACTCCGCCACCGGATCACGGAAGTGCTCGATGACGTCGTTCGAGAACAGTCCGTCGAAAGTCGCCGAGATCTCACTCGTCGACCCGGCCACAAATGGCGAAGCCGGCGGAACAGAGGGCTCGTAGCCCCACACGTCCCACCCTTGCGACCGCAGCTGGTCGATGGTCTCGGACCAAGCCCCGGAGCCCCAGTTCAGGTACAGCCCACCTTGGCGCGGTTCGGTTGTGCGAAAGGCCCGCGTCTCGCTTGCGGTCGAGTTCGACTCCCGATACGTCTCGTACAGCAACTGGTAGTCCGCGGTCAGCATCTGATCCGACATGTCGAGCATCTTCAGCGGGCCGAACACGAGATCGCACTCTCTGCACTGGTAGCGCTCCAGCCGACCGCCACCGAACTGGCACTCGGACTCGTGGACCCCGTAGCCGTCACGGGTAGCTGAGTACCCACACAATAAACAATTGATGACCCGCGTCGCCAGGGTGGGGGCGTAGAGCAGATCGACCGTCCGCCAGTGTGCTGCGGTAACGAACGCCGTCAATGCGTCAATCTGGTTCCCAAGATCCATGCAAGGCGATACTACGACCCACCCCACCGAGACGGGTGGCCATCTCTCAAGCCCGAGCGCGGCGTGTAGGCGAGTAGCTGTAGGACCATCTTGCAGGCAGCGCCGGATAGAGCCCGCACCGTGCCCCGGGATTGCGTTGGTCCGCTCGGAGTTTGGCGCGGTGGCATCGCAGGCCGGAGTTGGCTCCGTCGATGTCGTCGATGATATGGCCAGCTCGGCCACGGTGTTCATGGCGTAATCGCACAGTTGGTCGATGCTGCGGTGGGCGGTGAGGAATTTGAAACGCCTTCTCGTTCCGCCACCGACTCTCCAAGACGTGCACGAGATGCGCCGGAGCGGACGCGGAGTCTGCGGTCAGGATCCGGATTCGAGTGCTCGACGCGGACTCCTGCCGTTTGTCATCACTTTGTCCGCTAACGACCCGAACAAGAGTTTCAGATGCCAGAACGTAGGCGCGGATACTGGCGCAAATACCGTCCTACGCGTCCGAACACGTTCTTCACAACACTACAAAGTACTTATAGCTCCGGGGCTCTTGAATCTTCGGTCGACGATGCCACTCACATCAACTCCAGAACGTGCTTCCGGTCAACGGATGAAAGTTCCGGCAGTGCACCCGATGGCGCTCCTGACGAGCCGGAGTCTGCCGCCAGATAGTGCACATAGTCCCGCCACGAGGTGGCGAGTTCAGGGGATCGTTGCAACGGGGGTGCCGTTGGAGCGTTGAATTTGGCATGGAATGAGCATGGTTGAGAGACGTTAGACATACTGGTCTGATGCCGGTACGTCTGGACGAGAACATCGACAAGTTGGTGGTGGTAAATCTCTGCGCACTGCGAGGGAAGTACGGGTTCGAGGCACCGCGTATTCAACGGGCTCTCAACGCGCTGATTCGTGCTGATCACGCTCGCAACATTCGATCGGTACTGGTCGATGTCAGCGCGGCGACCCAACTGGCAACTGTCGGGGCCATCCCAGTCGCGGACGCTACCGACTATGTCGGTGCCAAGCGCGCAATAGACGCACTGTGCAATGCAACGGCACCGGACTACGTGTTGTTGGTCGGGTCGAACGATCTGCTGCCCTTGGTGCCGTTGGCGACCCCGTTTCCGAGCACCGAACCCGACCGAGACATCCCGAGCGACCTGCCGTACGCGTGCGTGGAGCCGGCTGGCTCACCGCTTGAGAACTACATCGCACCGAGCCGCGTCGTCGGTCGTCTTCCCGATCTTCCGGGACACGGCGATCACCATGCTTCGGTTGCGTTCGCCGCGATGATCCGTCAATCGACACGCTGGACGAGTAGACTGTCAGACGTATATCGCAATCACCTCACCATCAGCACGGCGGCATGGCAGGTGTCGACAGGGATCACGGCCACCGGGCTGTTCGGGATCGGCGCCACGGTACTCAACGCTCCGCCAGCCAGCGCACCGTGGGACAAGGCAACACTGCGCAGACCGTTGCATCTCATCAATCTTCACGGAGCGCCCGCCTCGTCGTCGTGGCTCGGTGATCCCGGTTTCGCAGTGGCCATCGACGCCTCGGACCTCACCGGCGCAATCGGTGCGGGCACAGTGGTGTCGTGTGAGGCATGTTCGGGTGGCGACGTGTTCGATCCAGCGCTGAGCGGTGGCGCTCTACCGCTACCTGTCGCTTATCTCCGCAATGGCGCCTACGGGTTCGTTGGACCAACGTGTATTTCCTATGGCGGTCGACGTGTTCCCGACGCGGCCGATGTGCTGTGTCGCTATCTCGTAGAGGAAGTGCTGGGCGGGGCATCCATCGGTCGGGCGTTTCTGCAAGCGCGCCAACGCTACGTGACCGACCAGGTGATCATGACGCCCGCAGATTTGAAGACCCTCGCTCAGTTCGTGCTGCTGGCCGATCCGTCGGTCGTGCCGGTGACTGCGCCCGAGGCAGTCCCTCTGCCTCCGACGGTTAGCTCCCCATCATCGTCAGGCGTCGCCCCTGCGCCCGTTGCTCATCACGCCCCACAGGGAGTCCCGGGCGAACAGGCGCTCGCCGCGGAGCGTCTCGGACGAATGATGCGACGTCGCAATCTCGAATCACACGCAGCAGCCATCGTGGGCACTACAGCGGTAGCAATCGGCGGCGGTGTTCGGTCTACGAAAGACGAGGCCCGACGACTGGCTGCAACGGTCGGACGGCCAGAGACCGAGCGTGGCATGCGGACCTATGAAGTGCGAACGCCGGGTATGGCCTCGGCGGCCATGTCGAGCGCAGCGCATGGCGCCACCCAGCTTCATGTTCAGGTTCGCGGACGCAAACGCCGGACCGGTGGAACACGCATCGATCTCGTTGAATTGGCCGAGGGGCCAGGAGGGGTCTCGCTCTATCGTGAACTCGAAAGCCGATGACGTCGGCTGCGAATTGTCCGGTTTGGGTCAATGACTGACGGTCCAGTCGTCGCCATAGGCCATGTTGAGCGGGCCATGTATGCCCCTGGCTCCAAGAGTGAACACGTTGCGCTACTGCTCGTAACAGAAACCGGTGAGCGCTTCGAACTGCGTCGGCGTGGCGCCACGCCATTTCACGAAGACCCGGTTCTCGCCACCCTTGTGGGTGCCCGAGTGGAGGTGGAGGGCAGCGTGTACCGCGACGTGCTGCTCTTCGACCGTTGTACCCCTACGGGGCCGGAGGGATCACCACCACCGGATCGAGCCGCACCAGTCGCGCCGCCGCCTTCGTCTCACCCGGCGCAACGACAGCACCCTCGATAACGCCCCGAACCGTGAGCAACGCGTTCGTGTACGTGTTGTCACTGTCGCCTACCGGAGTGGTCGCGTGTACCAATGCCAGCACCAAAACGTGATCACCCGGATTGAAGCCGAGCGCAGCGAAGTTCACGTTCCAGGACAGCAGTGCGGGCTGGCGCTGGTTCAGTTCCAGCGGGTTGACGGCGTAGATGTTCGCAGGGTCAGCGAAGCGCCATGCGGTTGCGCTCAGCCAGGCGGTGGTATCGGCATTGCGAAGACGCGCCCCATAGCCATTCGGAAGATTTGCGACGTTCGCCGCAGAGTCAGATCCCGTCACAAGCAGCAACGCTCGGAGGTTGCCCGGCGAAACGGCACGGCTGCCGCGATTGTGGACTTGAAGAAAGATCTGATTGACCCCAGTAGCGTCAGCGATCATTTCGTCGGTGGTCGCATTGATGTCTTCGCCGATGAGATCTTCGAACGCGTAGGCGGTCATCGGGGTGGGGAGCGCAGGCCAACTGGTCGTGGCTAACCAGGTGCGTCGACCGACGATGCCATCAACAAAATTGGAGGTTCCGCCCACCAAGGTGGTGAGCCCGAAACGCGATTGGACAGCTCGTGCTGCGGTTCGAGAGCCCGCACCAAAGGTACCTGTGACGTCTGCGCCGAGGGAGAAGCCTCGACGAGTCGCGTGGGCTTGCCAGCACGTGACGGCGGCACCGGTCTGGCGGGGAGTGGAGAAACGCAGAGCAGTGCGAAATGGGGGTATTACTTGGGACGCGATGCCGCGCCGAATTCGGATGTCTGGTGACATGGTCCAATTCACCGTACGTCCGGTAACGGTTGGATGTGCGGCGGATCGAGCGGCCGGTAGATGCCGTCCGCCGTCACCTTCATTCATTCGTATGTACACATCAGGATCACGGCCGGCGCCCGCTGCGAGATCAATCTCCCACATGCCACGGCCATGCAACGCGGCCCGAAGACGTCGCGTTGGCAC
>JANYHQ010000662.1 GCA_025358985.1 Acidimicrobiales bacterium | reverse complement strand
CCAGCCATGGCCACAGGCACCGCCAGCCCAATGGCCCCCCCGAACGTGCCACTGCCGGTGAGCCCGGGAGCGTCGGTGAACATGCGCGCCGCCGCCAGCATCACCATGGTGGCCAGTCCCAGTGCCGCCGCCGTGGCGCCGGGGGACAGGGAGCGAAGCGCCGCCAATCTCTTAGGCGCCGTCATCACCGCGTTCATACGACCGCCGCCGCTACTGGTACTGCGGTACGGCGCGCCGCTTCTCGGATGGTGGCGGCTTGGGTGCGACGTCTCACCACCTCATAGGAGATCACCGCAGCCACCAGCAGGGTGCCTTGGAGGATCTGGCCGATCTCTTGCGGGATGTCCACGGTGACCAAGCCACGAGACCCCTGTTCGATGGCCGCCACCACAAATGCCGACGCAGCAATGCCACCGGGTGAGTTGCGTCCCAACAGCGCCACGGTGATGCCGGTGAAGCCCAACAGCGCCGGAAAGCGGTCCCCGTATTCGTACTGTTCGCAGAGCAACACCGACATGGCGGCCAGCCCAGCCAGCGCGCCAGAAAGCGCCATCGTGGTGAGCACCATTCGCTTCGGGTCAACTCCACTGGAACGCGCCGCTGCCGCGTTGAGCCCCGAAGCCCTGAGGTCGAACCCGAACCGGCTGCGATAGATGAGCACGTAGAACGCCACGCCCACCAGTACCGAAATCACCAGATAACCCTGCAACGACGTGTTGGACGGAAGGTGATAGCCCACCAAACGCAACAGCCGATTGAGGCTGGGGATGCGACTGTTCTCGGCGATGGTGCGGGTATGGGCGGTCATCACATCGGCCTTGTCGCGGAACTTGGTACGCAGTAAGTAGCCGATGAGCCCCGCTGCCACCCCGTTCATCATGATGGTGGCCACCACCACATTCACCCGGCGGGTGACGTTGAGGACCCCCGGAATGAAGGCCCATGCACTGCTGGCGGCGCACGCCACGAGGACCATGATGAAGATGTTGATGGGACCGGGAAGGTGCAGCGCCCCCCCAACCGCTCCCGCAAACAGGGCCCCCACCTGATACTGGCCATTGGCCCCGATGTTGAACAGATTCATTTTGAACCCCAACGCCACTGCGCAACCCATGACGTAGTAGCGCCCGCCGTAGTTGAGCACCGTGACCAACCCATCGGCACCGTCCACATTGGCCCACATGGCTTGATATGCGCGCAGAGGGTTATGCCCACTGACCAGCAGTGCCGCCGAAGCAATGATCAGCGAAACTCCTAATGCCATGGCCGGCGCCGTGAGGGCTCGACGCGCCGATGCCAACCTCATGCCGCCACTCCGGCGTGAGCACCTGTCATGTAGGAGCCCAACTCAGCCGGAGTGATGGTTTGGGGATCGAGGGTGGCCACGATGCGCCCTCGCAGAATCACCAGGAGGCGATCGGATAAACCAATGAGCTCATCCAAGTCAGCCGACACCAACAGCACTCCCAAGCCCTCGGCACGCGCCACCCGTAATGACTCCCACACCGCCGCCTGGGCACCAACGTCGATGCCTCGGGTGGGGTGGGCGGCGATGAGGACCTTCGGTGCTGCGGTCATCTCCCGACCCACGATGAGCTTTTGCTGATTGCCACCGGACAGGGCATAGGCGGCCACGTCCACGCCAGGCGTACGTACGTCGAAGTCGTGCACGATCTTGTCGGTATGGCGCCGCAGTCCCACGCGATCTATCCACGCCCCTTTGGCCGCCGGTGTCTGTGTTTGGTGGCCAAGGGCGGCGTTCTCCCACAATGGCGCCGACAACATCAGCCCATCGTGGTGGCGATCTTCGGGGATGTAGCCGAGGCCCTGCTCGCGCCGGACCCGCGTGCCCACGCCGCTCATGTCCAACCCGCCGAGTTCGATACGACCACTGGTAGCCGCCTGCACGCCCAGAATGCACTCCAGAAGCTCGGTTTGGCCGTTGCCTTCCACCCCGGCGATGCCCACGATTTCACCGCGCCGAGCCTCCAGGCACACGTCATCGAGGATGGCCCGAGTGCCGTCGCGCAACGTGAGGTTGGCCACCACCAGTGCCTTCTCGTCGCGCACGGTGGAGGCTCCCGTGGTGGGTTTGGGCAATTCACTCCCCACCATCAGCTCGGCCAGTTGGCGGGCCGTCACCGTGGACGGGTCGTGCACTTCGGCCACCGTCTTGCCTTGGCGGATGACGGTGATGGCGTCAGCTACCGACAACACCTCGTCGAGTTTGTGGGAGATGAAGATCACCGTTGACCCGCTCGCCACCAGTTCGCGCAATGAGGCAAACAGTTCCTCCACTTCTTGGGGTACCAACACTGCCGTTGGTTCGTCGAGGATGATGATGCGAGCGCCGCGATACAGCACTTTGAGAATTTCTACCCGCTGACGCGACCCCACCCCGAGATCTCCGATCACTGCGTCGGGGTCCACATGTAGGCCGTATCGGGCACTCAACTCGCTGAGTCGGCGGCGGGCTTCGTTGCGATTGAGGCGCAGCGATGATCCGGGCTCCTGGCCCAGCACCACGTTCTCCCACACCGTGAGGTTGTCGGCCAGCATGAAGTGCTGGAACACCATGCCGATGCCCACGGCAATGGCGTCTCGGGGCGACCGGAAATGCTGCTCCACCCCGTCGACTTCGATGGTTCCCTCGTCAGGACGATGCGCACCGTAGAGCGTCTTCATCAACGTTGACTTCCCCGCTCCGTTCTCGCCCACGATGGCGTGGATGGTGGCGGGTCTCACCGTGAGGTTCACACCGTTGTTGGCCACCACTCCGGGGAAGCGCTTGACGATGTCCCGTAGTTCGATGGCAGAGGGCACGGAGGACATTGGGAACTCTTCTAGCAGAAATGACTCTGGCGGGGTCAGTGTTGCGCCGACCCCGCCAGATGAAACACACTGAAGTTCACGAACCCTTACGGGATCACAGACCTCACGGCTTTGTGGGCACTACCACCTTGCCGGAGATGATGTCGGCCTTCGCTGCCTCGAGTTGGGCCTTGATGTCGTTGATGGCCGGGTTTGATGTGGAGTAACCCACACCGTCACGCTTGAGGTCAAAGCGTGATTCGCCGGACAGCGGCTTGCCGGCCACGTACGCCTTGATGGCTTCGTAGGTGGCAACGTCCACTCGCTTGAGCATCGACGTGAGGATGTACTCCTGGCCGTTCTCGGGCTTCACGGACTGGTACTGATCGCTGTCCACACCAATAGCCCAGATCTCGCCAGGCTTCTTGCCCGACTCCTTGGCTGCCGTGAACAGGCCGGCACCACTACCGCCAGCAGCGTGGAACACCACATCGATACCGCTGTCGTACATGGCCTTGGCAATGACCTTGCCCTTGGCTGGATCATTGAAGCCGGAGAAGTCCGGCGGCTCGCTGACATACTTGGACTCAATAGTGACCTTGGCGTTGGCGGCCTTGGCGCCCGCCACGTAGCCGGCCTCGAACTTGGCGATACCATCGGTACGAACGCCACCGATGAATCCGAGCTTGCCGCTCTTGGACTTCAGCGCTGCGGCATACCCAACGAGGTAGCTGCCCTGCTCTTCGGAGAACAGCAGTGACACGGCATTGGGCGTGGCGATGACGTCATCGATGATGGCGAAGCTGGTTCCCGGGTTGGCCTTGGCGGATGCGCCGCAGTCCTTGGTCCACAGGAATCCGACACATACGATGAGGCCGGTCTTGTTGGAGATCAACGTCTTGACACGATCAGGACGGTCGGCGTCGCCAGTGGGGGCGGACTCCGTGTACTTCACGGTTTTGAATTGACCTTTGGCCTTGTCGAGACCAGCGGCGGCGGCGTCATTGAATGACTTGTCGCCCCGGCCCGTAATGTCGAACAACAATCCGACCGACTTGGTTACCTTCTTGGTGGTCTTCTTCTTGGATGCCGCGTCGGCGACGGGGCTGAATGCGAGGGTGACGGCTACTACGGCACTGATGCCGAGCAAAGCCCTCCGGTGGTTCTTCATACGAGGGTTCCTCCTGGGTGACAGCACTCGACGATCCCAAGAAGGGGACGGCCGACTGCGGGGTGGGTGGGCAGTGGCAGCCCGGTTGGTTCGGCGACGCTACCGCAGCGCATCGACGGGGTCGAGCGCCGTTTCATGCCCATTTCGGGCAGTTTCGCTCCCCACCTGTCCCCGCCTGTGTCGGCCGTTGCTTTCCATTGCTCAGTTCAGAGCAGGAGTGCATCCAACACCATGGCCACGGCGCGGGGACCATCAGCCGACACCACCACATCCACGGTGGCCTCAGCCGGGTTGGCCCACGGGCGGGTATCAGCGTGCGTCATGCCACGGGTCTGCGTTCCCGCCGTCTCCACCACCACGTGTAGTCGTTGGATGGAGAACAGCTCAGGATGGGTGATGGCCAACACCGCACAGGGGTCATGCAGTGGCGCCGGCGCGGCATACGCAGCCTCGCCGGTGAGTCCTTGGGTTCGTGCTGCGTACCCCTGATAGAAGTGCATGAGTTCCGCGCAAAACTGTGACGTGTCGGTGCCGTGAGCACTGAGTGCATCGGCGAACCGGCCGTCCGCCGCTACTTGGTGGGTGAGATCCAACCCACACATCCGCAACGCGGCGCCCGAGTTGAACACCTCGGCCGCCGCCTCCGGATCGAACCAGATGTTGAATTCCGCAGCACTTGTGACATTTCCGTGGGTCAAAGATCCCCCCATGATGGAAATGCCGGTAACCCTCGATGCAATGTCCGGGGCCCGCCGCAACGCCAACGCAATGTTGGTCAGCGGACCAATGGGCACCAACCACAGGCCCTCCTCACGGCGCACTGTTTCGATGATGAATGACACGGCGTCATCACCGTCAGCACCGCGCGACGGGGTGCGTGGCAACGGGCCATCGAGGCCGCTGCGCCCATGTGCCCCGGTGGCGAACCCGCCGCTCGACCCGTTCAAGGGCCCCGCTGCGCCACTATGCACAGGCACCTGTCCCAATGCAAAGAGATCCGTGGCGATGAGTGCGTTGCGGGTGGTGTTCACCAGCGGCGAGTTACCGGCCACCGTGGTGATGGCCACGATGTGGCAGTGACGGGCCGCCACCCCGATTGCCAACACGTCGTCATGACCGGGGTCGCAGTCGATGAGTACCCGCGGGCGGATCCGCTCAGACTCGGCGGCGACAGTCATGGCGCGGGGAGATGAACCGGGCCGAACGAATCGGGCAGCAATTCGATCATGGGCTTGACCCCTGCAATTCCCAGTACCACCAGTTCCGGGCCACCGTGCTCCATCAACAGTTGCCGACAACGTCCGCACGGACTGAGGACGGTGCCGTCACTGTCAACGGCTACCAATGCCATCAGACGGCCACCGCCGCTGAGGTGAAGTTGCCCAACGAGCGCACACTCGGCACACAGCGTGAGACCAAACGAGGCATTCTCCACATTGCACCCGATGACCACTCGCCCGTCATCAACTTCCGCCGCCGCACCTACTCGTAAGCGCGAATACGGTGCGTATGCGTGCCGGGCGGCTTCGGTGGCCCGGGCCACCAGCATGGGCCAGTCGATGTCACCCACCGACACGCTCACGGTCACGGTCGCCAATCACCGCATCTACCTCTACCTCTACCTTCCATGCCGGGTTGAGCAGTCCCGCCACCACCAGCATGGTGTTGGCCGGGCGGATGTCGCTGAACAACTCGCCATGGATCCGTTCCACCACCCAGGCATCGTCTCGATCGGTGAGATACACCCGGGTTCGCACCACATCTTCCATCGAGCCGCCCGCCTCCATCAGGGCTGTCTCCACGATCTCAAAGCATCGCCGTAACTGCGATAGGGCGTCAGGCGGAGCCGTGCCATCAGGGTTCACGGGGCACGTGCCGGACACGAACACCAGGTTGTCCACTCGCACCGCTCGGCTATAGCCAACAATGAGTTCGTAGGGGAGGCCCGACGATATCCGCTGTCGTTCAGTCACGGGCGCACGTTACGCGCTGGAGTGGTGGCACGGGCGCGCATCGGGCGCGCATCGTTGCTACCCGGTGCAAGACTTCTCCCATGCCCGTACCGCTGTCGCCTCAAATCATCCAGCGAGCACCCAAAGTTCTTCTCCACGACCATCTCGATGGTGGTTTGCGCGCCTCTACCATCGTCGATCTGGCCGCCGAGGTCGGCTACCCCGGGTTGCCCACCATGGACGTGGCAGACCTGGAAGCACAGATCCGCTCGGGCGCCGATCGTAAGGATTTGGCCCTGTACCTGGAAACGTTCGCTTACACCACCGGCGTGATGCAGCATCGTGACGCACTGGCCCGGGTGGCCGCCGAGTGTGTCCAGGACCTGGCCGCCGATGGGGTGGTGTATGCCGAGATCCGCTTCGCCCCCGAGCAGCATCTGGAGGCTGGCCTCAGCTTGGACGAGGTGGTGGAGTGCGTCCAGGAGGGGTTCGCCCTTGGTCAGGCAGCCGCCGCCGCAAACGGCCAACCCATTGTGATCGCCACGTTGCTGTCGGCCATGCGCCAAGCCGCCCAATCGAGCGACATAGCGTCGTTGGCCATCCGCCATCGAGACAACGGGGTCATGGGCTTCGACATCGCCGGTCCAGAAATTGGGTTCCCCCCCTCGCGTCATCT
>JANYHQ010000625.1 GCA_025358985.1 Acidimicrobiales bacterium | reverse complement strand
GTGGATGGGTCAAGGACGGTTCGGCTCCTCCGGCCACGTCCACCACCACCAACGCAGCCGAGTCACCCAGCAATGCCTCGCCCAACAGGTGGCGGATATGGGTCTCGGCCTCAACAATGGAACGGTCCGGGGCAAATCGATGATTGATGGTGAGCACCACCGTGTCCGGCACCACGTTTCCCGACACCCCTCCCTCCACCTTCACGGCTTGGACCACCTCATGAAACTCACAGCCGTCAATCACTGGCCGCCGCTCTTCATACGTCGTCAACGTCTCCAGCACCCTCGCCAAACGGTGAATGGCATTTCGTCCCATCCACGGGCGGGCGGTGTGGGCTCGCTCACCATTCAGCGTGAGCTGCAATCGCATGGTGCCCTGACATCCGGCCTCGATACGCGCGCATGTCGGCTCCCCCAAGATGGCTGCATCTCCGGCCAACAGTTCCGGGCGCTCGGCCAGCAGCCGTTTCAATCCGTTGAATTCGGCCGCCACCTCCTCACATTCGTAGAACACGAACGTGAGATCAACCGACGGCTCAGACACTGTTTCGGCGAGGTGCATGAACACCGCCAACCCTCCCTTCATGTCCGCCGATCCCAGCCCGTGCAGTACATCACCTTCGATGCGAGCGGTGGCGTTGTCGTTGACGGGCACCGTGTCTGTGTGGCCGGCCAGCACGAGGCGGGTGGTACGGCCCAACTCGGTACGGGCCACCAAGTTCATACCCACCCGTTCGGTACGCAACCACGGCACGGCTTGTAATCGCGCTTCCAAATAGTCCACCAACGGACCCTCGTGATGGCTCACCGACGTCAAGTTCACCAACTCGGCCGTGGCCGCCAGCAGATCGGTCACGAGTTCACCGACGCCGACGCTGATACCGAACCGTCATAGGCCCCGATGGCCGACAATCGCTGCGCCGCCAACGCCAGTCGGTCATCGGGTTGCACCATGGCCACGCGGATGTGATCGGACGACACGTCACCGTAGAAGTCTCCCGGCGACACCAAGATCCCGGCCTCCCGAGCCAACCAATCAGCGGCCGCCCAGCCATCGCCACCGGGAACTCGGACCCACAGGTAAAACGCACCCTCGGGCATGGAAACCTCAAACCCGGCCGCCGCCAGCACAGGAACAAATCGTTGGAGCCGTTGTACATACACTGCGCGCTGAGCATCGACATGCGTATCGTCGTTGTAGGCCACCACCGCCGCAGCTTGTACCGGTCCAGGCACCATGAACCCTGCGTGCTTACGAACTTCGGACAGGTGATGTACCAGCACTGGGTCTCCGGCGTAGAAGCCCACCCGAAGTCCGGCCAGATTGGACCGCTTGGATAGTGAATGCACGGCCAGAACGCCATCCATCCCGCTCTCGAGCACAGTCCGAGGCGGGCCAGTCCAGGTGAACTCGCTGTAACACTCGTCGGACAACACCGTGACGTTGTGGTCCCGACCCCACCGTGCCGCCGCCTCCAGATCATCAAGGTTTCCGGCAGGGTTGCCCGGCGTGTTCACCCACAGACACAGCGCCCGGGCAGCATCGGCCGGGTCGATGGCATCGAGACGCATGCACCAACGCTCGTCCACCGGTACCGCCACGGCCCGACACCCGGCCAACACGGCCCCCATTTCGTAGGTGGGATACGCCACCGCCGGATACAGCACGGTGTCGCGGGAGTCATGCAGTAGCCGCAAGTACTGCGGGGTGGTGGCCACGAACTCCTTGGTGCCAATACAGGCCGCCAACTGACGTTCCGCATCAACCTCCACCCCCAACCGGCGCTGCAGCCACCCGGCCGCAGCACGCCGGAAAACGGGCGAGCCCAGTGATGTGGGGTAACCCCGCTCGGCGTTGGAGTGTCCCAATTCATGCAGTACGGCTGCCGGTGGCTCATCGCAGGGCGTACCCACCGACAGGTCCACCGCACCACCGTGAATGAGCGCAGCAGCCTGCTTGGCGGGCTCCAGCCGGTCATATGGGTACGGGGGAAGCACAAAGGCCATCCTCAGAGGTTAGTGGCGCTGCCCGCTACACCCGCTCGGGATAGCGGGCCAACGAACGCACTGGGACCCCACCGGCCACTGCCTCCACCGTGAGGCGACCTGCTTGGGCCCCGCGGTCGAGCAACCGGATCTCTTCGGCGCGCACCCCCAATAGACCGGCAATGGTGTGGAGTACACCTTCGGGCCCTACCGTCATGGCCAATTCCCACCCGTCTACATGGGCCACCGCCACCGCCTCCGGACCGTCGGGGGCCACCACCACCCGTACCCGGTCATCAACTGCGGTGCCACCCGGTGCGGGGCGATAAAGCCACGTGGCGTCAACCACCACCCCGCGCGACCGGGCGGCGTCTGACACCAACCGCCGCAACGCACGGGCGCGTATTGGCGCCAACGGATCGCGACCGGCCCACTCTGCCAACCGATCACGGTAATCAGGGTGACGGTGATCGACGATGGACTCGTTGACCACCACCGTACGCATCCCCTTCTGCAGCACACCGGCGGCACTGTTGGTGGCCGAGCCCATATGGAACACGAATGCACTGGGAGCCAGTACGTGGTGCCAGCCCGCAGCCGTGGCCCTACAGCACCAGTCCACTTCTTCGGCGTACCCGCGCCCGAACACGGGGTCCAGTAGCCCAATGTCGGCGATGGCGCGTTGGGGGATGTACAGACAGAAGCCCACACCGGTGGGAAGCTCGATACCGGTGGCGCCGAACTCCTCAGCCAACGATGAGGAGACCGCATCGAGACGATCCTGGGAAGCCAGCATGTCGGCGGCCTGGGAATTGGCAAGGGAGTAAATGCTGACGTCGTTGGCCCACGCCGTGACACTGGCAATGGTGGTACTGGTGTCGGCCACGGCCGCCAACGAGTCCACCAAATTCAGTGGCACCACCACGTCGGAATTCAACAACACGCAGGCGTCGTAGCCCTCGGCCTCGGCGCGTAACAACGCCAAATTCATGTTGCGGGGGATGCCTAGATTGCGGGGCGAGCAGTAGTAGCCGATACCAAGCGTCGAGCACAGCGCCGACAGCTCCTCGCTCCAACCCGGGTCCGGACTGGCATCGTCGAGAACCAGTACATCGACCTGGGTTCGACTGTGGTCCTGGGTCCGACTGTGGTCTTGGGTACCACTGTGGTCCTGGGTACGACTGTGGTCCTGGGTCCGACTGTGGTCCTGGGTACCACTCTTGTCCTGGGTACGACTGTGGGTCGCGAGCCGGGCAATGGACTGCAGTGCTCGGGGCACGAACGCCTTGCCGTCATAAACGATGACGGCGACCAGCACGCGGCGGGTCACGAGTCTTCGTCGTGACGTAGGAACAGCGAAGACGCCGAGCACGGAAGCGCAGCGGACGAGCACAGGCCCATGTAGGAGCCTAGGTTAACTACGCAAGGCATTGCGCAGATTCCATACCTTGGCCGCCCACCGATAAGCCGTGGAAGAACGTTGCTCATCGAGGTATGCCTGATGAACCGCCATCTCGGACCGCATGGCCGCCACATCAGCGTCGGCTTGGATGCGGACACCAGTGGCGCTGCTTCGGACTGACTCAAGATCTGCGCGCAGACCATCAGCGCGCTGATTGGATTCTACCAACCGGGCAGTGAGGTCGAGCACCCGGGCGTTGGCAATCTCCACGTCGAGCAACGCCTGGCTCAGCGACAGCCGGTCGATGGCCCCGATGATGTCAGCTGCAGCATCGGCCGCGGCGACTGCTTCGGCTACCAACGAGAGTTTGGGAGCGGCTTGTTCAGCGGGCTTGTGCTTGTCCGGACTGGTCACAATGGATACCTCGAACGGCGGGGAAGAGCGAGAACTTGGCGAAACAATGCCACGAGCTGTTCCGCATGAACATCCCAACTGTAGTGGCCGCCGGCCCGGACCAGGGCCGCCTGATGTCGTTGCGCAAGAGCGGGATCGCTGAGCAGCCGTTCCGCCAGATCAGCCAGGGCATCCGGGGTCCAATTGGCCGCCATGAGCGGCACATCATCACCGGGGATACGACCGGCGGCCGCCAACTCCACTATGGGACCAAACCCCACCGCCACCGTGGGGGTTTCGAATGCTGCGGCCTCAAACGGAAGGAACCCAAATCCCTCCGCCGACGTGGGGTACCACACCAGTGCAGCATGGCGAAGCAGCCAGTTCCGCTCGTCCTCGGCGACCTCAGGTAATACGTGTACATGGGAATCTGGACCGAGGAAAGCTGACTCGGCCAGCCGGCTGGTGCCGTAGGGAACCACTGGCCCGGCCAGCACCAGATCCAGATCGTATCCCCGACCTCGCAATTCGGCATGTGCGGCCATGGCCAGATCACGATTCTTATGGCCGTAGTTGACCCCTAGACATAGGGCAAAGGGTCGGGCCGAAAAGCCCCGGGCTGCCAACTCGGCCGGATACCTGGTGGGGGCGTCCTCGTTGAGATGAGCAGTGCCGAGCGCCACCACATGCACCCGATCGGGGTCGACCGGTAAGCTATGCAGACGAAGCTGACCGGCCACATCGGCGGAGATGACGGTGACTGCATCGGCCGCTCGGGTCACCGCCTCGATGGTACGGCGATAGCGGTCCCAATCTTCCCATGCCGGGAAGTAGCTGCCGTTGTTCCAGGCAATGAGGTCGAGGATGCTCACCACAAAGCGATGGCCCACCCGGGTCCAGGCGCCAAGGTCGAAGCCGGGAACTGGTTGAAAGGGGCGAAACGCAATGTCCACGGGACCAAATTTGCCCAAATCGCAACTTTGCGCTTCCATGGCCTGCACCTTGGGGTGGCCCAGCACCCCAAGGGCGTAGGCCGGAATGGGACCGGGAAGGGCCACCCCGATCCAAGCCACATCTGGGTTGGTACTCAGCGCACGTAGGGTTTGGGTGGCGGCCACCTGGGTACCAGTTTCGTGGGGTCCAAAACACGCTCCGTCGACCAGGATGCGTAGCCCCAACACCTTCGCCCGGGCCACATCGAAGGCTGCTGCGAACGCCGACTCTCCATCAGCGCGCTGATCATCGAGGAAGCCAAGGAGCCAACGGTGACGGTGTAACAGCCATCCCATGTCGTCGGCAGTGAGGTGATGGTCGACCGGATGTATGGACACATCGGATGAGCGCGTGACGAACGTGGAGGTGTCGCACAGATCCACGAAACCCTTGCCCCGAGCCCGGGCGCTGAAATCAGCAACGGCCACATCAAAGCGGGCCGAAGATGGCGCCTGCAGACGCCCCACCGCACCGAGTGCAGCGGCGGCAAGCACCACCACACATCCGGTGGCCAGGGCGATGGGTGCCGGTTGGGCGGCCGGTGCTTCACTACGCAACGTCCTGGTGAGCGACTGCTCATCATGGCCGTCGAGGGCACGCGTCTGCGTGAGATTGCGGACCGGGAAACTCAGTGGTCCCGACGCATTGGACAAGAAGCTCACCGTGGATACCCGCAGATCCTCAGAAATCCAGCGGAGTGCAGTGACGAACGGGTCCGGTGGCAGCGACACCGCGTCGTCGATGACCACCACATGACCACGGGTCGACGCATACGTAGTGTCCACCAGTTCACTCACCGAGCCCACCGGACCCCAGCTAACTCGTTCGTCGATGCCATCGAACAACACACCGTGGACCGGGTACAGCACCCCCACCACAATTGGTAGATCGGTGGTGGCCAACAGGCTGCGTACGGGCAGCAGCCACTGCTCCGGGCTCGACGGCACGAACATCACTGCCGTCACTGGAGTAGCGGATTCCGACGGACCCGAGGCAGGACCGCCAGACACAGCATTGGGGGGAGGTGCATCTGCCATCGCTGCTGGAGACGGTACCCTCCCTGTCCTGTGCAGCCGTGCACCGTGGTCCTTCGCCGCCAACTCCGCGCTGCTCTGCGCCTCGCCGATCGGTGGGCAGAGCTTTCTCCATCCAACCCCTCGATGCTGATTTTGGTGGCCGACGGAACCGAAGCGGATTGCAACATGACGCCGACGACAGTGGTGGTTGACCCGCAATCGGCGGGAATGTCGCCGTCACTTTCGTCGCTCCTACGACTTCTCCACCCGGCGTCGAGCGCGACAATGGTCTTCGGTCCATGGGCAATGGCGGCCGCCTTGAGGCATGCAGAGCAGGCTTCCACCGACGGGGTCGCCCTGCTCATTGATGTGGGTGCCTCCCTTGATCACCCCCTCCCCCGCGGGCGTGGCGGGTGGGCTGCACTCTGTCGGCATTCCTCACTGGTGGTAACAGCTGATCGTGGCTTCGTGGCGGCCCAACGACGATCTTTGCTGGAGTGGCAGCGTCGGACCGTGGGGAGCGCTCCGGCAATCGACTTTGGCACGGCCCCCGACGCAGGTACATGGTGGGGTACCGACAGCGGGACGTCCCACGTGGAGTTGTACCGCGCCCTCATCGACCGCGATGGCGCGCTCGTGGTTCCGTCACCCAATCGTGCTCCCACATTTTCCAATGTCGGCGACGACTACGCCTGGTGGGCTCAGCGCGACGGCGTCCCCATTCCCTTGATTCTACGCACACTTACAATTACTCATCTTGGCGCCTACCTCGACGTGGCCGAGCCGCAGCTGTCCCCCTATGCCCCATCCACCCAACGTTCGTTGGAGCAAGTGCCCCGTGACTTGCTGGCCGGATCACCGCGCGACTTGCGATTGCACGGCACCACATCTACCGCCCGCGTCGCCCCTCCTCCCCCGCCAAACCCTTTCGGTCCTGACCCCGATGCCTTCCGAACGTGGCTGGCCGAACCGGTCACCGTTGGACCCCTTCCGGTGAGTCGGGCTCTGGCGGAAATCCACCGGCGGCGGCCCGACCTCCACGAGGCCTTCGCCGATCTGGAAACCGTATGGGCGCGTAGGGGATTGCTGGATTGGGCAACGCATCTTGGCGTTGATGATGGGCGTTTGCCCACCTGGCTCATCCCCGCCGCAGTGCCGCCTTCCCCCACGTTGGACCTGGTGGAGCCGGATCCCGCACTGACGCGTGGCGTGCTGGTGGTTGGTTACCTCGATGCTGCGCTGGGGTTGGGGCAAGCGGGGCGGTTGATGGTGAACGCAGTGGAAAGAGCCGGAGAACGGGTGGCAACGCGGACATACCGACATCTCATCTCGGCATCGGTGCCATGGCGAGAACGTCCTCTCGGACCAGATCCAATGGACGTGACAATCATCTGCCTCAATGGGTCCGAACTGCCTCGATTCATCCGCAGCGCAGGCAGTTCATGGCCGTCGCATTCACGTGGCTCGTACACCGTGGGGCTGTGGTTTTGGGAAGCCGAACGGCTCACCGCCAACATGATCCCGGGGTTCGACTACCTCGACGAGGTGTGGGTGACGTCGGAGTACACCGCCCAAGCGGTACGGGCCGACGCTCCGCCCGGCATGGTGGTTTACGTGATGCCGCTGGGGACCGATGTGCCCGATTTCAACGCTTCTCGCAGTAGTGCTCGGGCCGCACTCGGCCTCCCCGCGGGATGGCTGGCTGGCTTCTCGTTTGACCATGGCTCGATGTCGGTACGCAAGAATCCATTGGGTCTCATCGCCGCTTGGTGCGGTGCGTTTGCGCAGCCGACGATCGGTGCTGATGCTCCGCATCTGGTGGTGAAAACCATGAATGGGGCTGGCCATCCCGAATCAGCCCAGGCCATACACGAGTGCGTGGCGCAACGACCCGACATCACGGTCATCGACACCACATACAGTCCTACTCAGCAGCATCAGTTCGTGGTCGCCCTTGATTGTTATGCGTCTCTGCACCGTTCCGAAGGGTATGGACTGTTGATGCTCGAGGCCATGGCCGTGGGCACTCCGGTCGTGGCCACCGGGGCCACAGGCAACCTGGCATTCATGACGTGTGACAACTCGTGGCTGGTGCCCGCCACGCCTATCCGACTCGATCATCACGCCGGTCCGTATCCGGCCGGATCCGTGGTGCATGAGCCTGACGAGGCCGCTGCTGCTGCCCTGTTGGGCGACCTCTATACGAGGCGCCATAGCCCCGAGGTGGCCGCCCGGGTGGAGCGGGCTCGAGCCGATGTACGTTCACTGGCCGACGGGTCAGCGGCGGCCGATTGGGTGCGGCGCCGTTTGGCTGACATTCACTCAGAGCGCTGAGTTCACCGTCGTTTCCAGATCATCGATGGGGCTTACGTTGCGATCAGCGCAATCTCCGCTCCACTCGATGCACGGCACCGGGCCAAGGGGGTTAGCCCCGGTTGCCGAACTTGCCGACGATCTTGGGGGCTTTGGCCTTGTCCACCTTGAGGATCGCCTTCTTGTCGATGGTGGCCGGGGTTCCGGGAACGGTGTAGCTCTGTAACGACGCCGGGTCGAATGAACGGAAACTCTTCGCCAAATCACCCAGCTTGCTCAACGAGAACGTGTTGTCCAGTTTGATGGCACTGGTGGCGTTGGCAATGAGGGCATTGGCGGTGAGGGGGTTGCGGGCTCCCTGGTCGATGGCTCGCTGCAGTACCGCCTTGATAAACGCCTGCTGGCGCACCACACGGCCCAAGTCGCCTCGCCCGTCAGAGGTCCACTTGTTGTTTTCTCCGGTTTCGAAATGCCGACTACGTACATACGCCACCGCCTGCTCCGGCGTCAGCAAGTTGTGGCCGGCGGGCTGATTGAGCCCGGTGATGGTGTCGCGCGACGCCTTCGGGAAGTCGATGTACACGCCGCCCAATGTGCCCACGATGGTTTGGAAGCCCGTGAAATCCACCTCCACCACGTGGGTGATGGGAATACCGAAATTGTCCTTGATGGTTTGCACCAATGTGGTGGCACCCTTGGCATAGGCGGAGTTGATGCGGTCGTTCTTGTTGGTGCCTGAGATGTGAACGAACAGGTCGCGAGGCAACGACAGCACGGCAGCGCGGCCCGACGCAGGATCGGTACGAAGGATCATGATGGTGTCGGACCGCTTGCCCCCCACCTGGCCTTTACCGAAGGTACGGGCCTGCGCGTCGCTTACATCGGCGCGTGAGTCCGTACCGATGATGAGCGTGTTGTACGCCCCCGGTCCACCAATGGCGGCGATGCCCGAAATGTCCACCAATGGTTTGTCCGCCGTTGGCAATTCTGCGGCGGGCACGGTGGCGGTAGCCCCCGACAGTGCCGGGTCGTCGTTGCCGTTGCCGTCGCCCGGGGTGGTCACTACTGCTGAGGGGGCGGCGATGGGGGCGGCCGGAATGGTGGTGTCGATCACCACCGTGGGCGGCACGCCGGTGGGCACCGGACCGGGGAGGGTGTCGGCGCCCCCACTGGGAAACACGGCGGGACCAGTGTCCACGTTGCCTGGCTTGTCGAGCACACCCTTGGCGATGTCGATCTTG
>JANYHQ010000407.1 GCA_025358985.1 Acidimicrobiales bacterium | reverse complement strand
GGAACACGCCGGTGAGGTTGACGTCGATGGTGCGCTGCCAAACGTCCATGTCGGTGGTCACCGGGTTGTCGTCAGCCCCCATCATGATGCCGGCGTTGTTGTAGAGCACGTGCAGGCCACCGAAGGTCGACACGGTGGCATCCACCATCGCCGCCACCTGAGATTCGCTGGCGACATCCACCACCACATGGGCACCCTGTCCACCCTCCGCCACAATTTCATCAGCCACCGCCTTGGCCGCTTCGCCGTTGATATCGGCCACCATCACCGCCGCCCCCTGCTGGGCAAACAGATGAGCGGCCAGTGCGCCCATCCCACCACCGGCGCCGGTGATCAACGCCACCTTGTGGTCCAGACGACCAACATTTTCGAAACGCACAACGTCCCCTGCTCTTGTCCTTGGCGACCCCAACGGTCATGACGCGCCAGAGGATAGAGGCGCTGCTCAGCGGATGGCGAACGTCTCTCGAATCTGGGCAAACTCGTCGGCCACATTGGCGTACTCCTCGGCCGGTGCCTGGGTGAGTACCGCCCAGCCGGTGCCGGTGTTGTCGGCAAAGAACACGTCCTCCACGCGTACCCGGCCTCCGTCGCGGTCAACTTCGAACGCCCATATGACAGCTGGATACCCGCGGAATTTGATGTTTTCCACCCGTAACTCTTGGTAATCGGGCCTGTTGATGAATCCGGATCGGGCCTGCGCTAGTTGCTCGTCGAGGGTGAAGCGACCAGCGTCGGGCGTGCGGTCGACTCGGATGAATCGCAGTGATATGTCTGGCGAACGGATGGTGGTGTCGAAGTACGCACCCTTGTCGACATCGTCGGCCACGATCTTCCAGCCGACCGGATAAGCAAGGGTGAATCGCTGACCCACATGAACTGGCGAGGAAGCCGATGTGCTCCCCACGGCCTGCGCGGCAATGGTGGTCGATGCCGTCCGCGACGCGGCACAATCCACCAATGCTTCTGGCTGCGGAGCCTGACGCCATTGAGTGAACACCGACTGGGCGACCCGAGCAGTTTGGGCGTAGGCGATGCCATTGGCGTCTTGTATACCTGCATCCACGAGGCCGATGACCTCACCATTGCGGTCGAGCACGGGGCCCCCGCTGTTGCCCGGATTCATGGCCGCATCCGTTTGCCAGAGGCCTTTGCGCAGCGTACCGGCGATGCTCACGTTGCGGTCCAAGCCGCTGACAATGCCGCGGGTGACGGTGAGCGGCAGACCCAGCGGAAACCCGATGGCCGCCACCTCTTCACCCAGTCGGGGATTGCGATTGCGCAGATCGAACACGAAACCCTTCACCGGCGTGTCCATCTGGATGAGCGCCAGGTCGAGTTTGGGGTCCCGTCCGATGACGGTGCCGACCCCCAGGTCACGAGCGCCTTGCGAGAGCGTGATGCGTGACGCGCCATCCACCACGTGTTCGACGGTGGCCACCAGGTCGGGGGCGATGAGAAAGCCAGTGCCGGTGGATGTGCCCGTACAGGTGGTGACACTCAAGCGCAGCACTCCGGTGCTCACTCGGTCCATAAGATCAGGCAGATTGAGTGTTGATCCGTCGCCAACGCCGACACTCTTGATTCCGGGGGTGGTGGTGGTGATAGCGGTGGTGGCGAGAACGGGCAACGTGGTGTCAGACGACACGGTGTCGGTGACCGCAGTTGGTTTCACCGTGGTCGCGGGGGACGAGTCGGGACCCTCCAGTTGCAAGGACGTCTGGGGCTTGGTGGGGGTGCTGAAACAACCACTGAGCACAACCGCCGCGCAGGTGGCAACTAGGCACCGCACCGGACCGGACCACGACCGGCTCTTCACTGCCCACTCACGGATGAGAAACGTACCGGCTGGATCAGGCCCCACCCGACCACCAATGCGTAGTACTCAGGAGGCGTCGATAGCGGCCAGTACCCAGGCCAGGCCCTCGGCCGGATCCTCTACGGCAATGCGCAACGCCCAACCAGTATCAGGCTCGCCTGCATCCCATACCGCCCAGCGCAACTCACTCACCGCCTCACCCAATTCATCGGGATGAACCGGCTCGCCGTCGTTGAGCCCGGTGAGATGGGTGGCCACCCACCACGCTTCGGACCGGCCCACCGCAGCGCCTCGTCTGCGACCATGAGCTCCCCCGGTGGCAGCCGCCCAGCCCAGCAATGCCAACGCTTCAGTGGCTGGCACTTCGGCCACATTGGGACGGGTGACACCCAGTGACGAAATGGCCCCCCACAGGTCGCCCACCACGGCCCGAGCCTCCGAGCGCCCGTTGGATTCCGAAACCCACGGGCGCACCAGGCCCAACAGCGCGTCAAGGGTTCGGGGATCATCGGTGAGGCGTGCTGGCTGGATCCGTCCCCGTACCGGCATGGTGCGCGGCAGTACCGGCGACTGGTGCTCCACATGGTCGTGGCGATAGCAGGCAGTTGAATAACTTGGTTCCCACGACTGCAACACCAGGGGCAGATCCAAGATGGCGGGCAGTCGCTGAACGGTTGGATCATCCGTGAGATCAGCACCGCGCATGACCGCCTCATGGGCCACCATCGACGACCCCGGCGAATGGGCTAGATACGGGGCCAGGTCCACCCATTCGTGGGTGGATGCCATCACTTCGGCAAACGGCCCCAAGGTGTAGCGCGCCGCATCAGAATCCACCACGGCAGCGGCAAATTGCCCCGGGGCGTCCAGGGCCAAGCGGTATTCGGCGTAGGCCGATGCTGGCCATAGTTGACGGCCACGTTCCAACGCCGCTCGGCAGCCGTCGTGAAGCACCACAATATCTGTCCAACGACTGTCGAGCACCAGCGCGTCGATATGTGCGCATAGCGCCTCGACGTCTCCGATCTCTATGAGTTCTGCCGTATTCAACAACTCGAAATCCGATCCGCCCTGATTCTCACCACGACCACCTCAGCAGAGTAGGGCACGATAAGCGGGTGTGCTCGGGGCAGGCGGCTACCGTTGCAGCGATACTTCATGACTGCCTACACCCCTTCCGACCCCCCAGTGTCCACCACCACGGGTTTGCGACTGCCAGACGCAGACGACCAGGTTGTGCGCGTCTCCAAGTTGATGGCGGGTCGAGGGATGTGCTCACGTCGCGAGGCAGACCGCTACATAGAACAAGGTTGGGTACTGGTGGATGGAATTGTGGTTACCCTCGGCACCAAGGTGCATCCATCAGCGCGCATAGTATTAGCAGAACCAGCCCGACAGCACCAACACACCCTCATCAGTGTCATCGTGAACAAGCCAGTGGGTTACGTGTCCACCCAACCCGAACCCGGCTATACACCGGCCATTGCGTTGGTGACCGCGGATCGTCAGTTCGGTCCGGGGCCAACGTTGGAACGTTCGTGGTTACGGGGGCTCAGTGTGGCGGGCCGCCTCGATATTGAGAGCCAGGGTCTGTTGCTGTTTACTCAAGACGGGCGCCTCGCCAACCAAATCATCGGTGATGCAGGCTCGGTGGACAAGGAGTATTTGGTGCGGGTCACCGGACGTTTGGGGCGTAACGGTCTGGAGCGCTTACGCCATGGCCTTGAACTCGATGAGGTGCAACTGCGTCCGGCGCTGGTGGAGTGGCTCAATGATGATCAGTTGCGATTCGTGCTGCGAGAGGGCCGAAAACGTCAAATCAGACGGATGTGTACGTTGGTGGGCCTCGAAGTGATCGGCCTCAAACGGGTACGAATCGGCAATATCCGACTCGGCAACCTTCCCGAAGGTCAATGGCGCCTCCTGGACCCAAACGAACGGGTATGAATTATTCGGCGCGCAACCCATCGAAGAGAGCACGCAAAGCCCGCCCCCGATGCGACAACTGTTGCTTGGTTTCCATTCCCAGTTCCGCAAAGGTCCGCCCATCTCCTTCGTGGGGGATGAACACCGGGTCGTAGCCAAACCCGGTTGATCCAGAGGGGGTATGAGCAATCCAGCCGTGTACATGACCCTCGGCATGCAGCTCACCACCATTGGGAAACACCACCATGGCCACCGTACGAAATACGGCACCACGTTGCTCGGGTCGGGCGGCCCCCACACGGGCCAATTCATTCAACAGTTTGGCAACATTGTCAGCGTACGTAGCATCTGGGCCGGCGTAGCGAGCGGAGTACAACCCCGGCTCACCGCCAAGTGCGCCTACCTCTAATCCGGTGTCATCGGAGATGGCAGCCTCCCCCGATGCCTGCATCACGGCCCGGGCCTTCAACCGGGCGTTGCCGATGAGCGAGTCGGCATCTTCGTCCACCTCTGCGAGTGATGCGGGACGAGCAACCACCACCGTCCCCGGCATCATGGACGCAATGAGCGCCTCGATCTCGGCCACCTTGTCCGGGTTGGCCGAGGCCATCACCAGTCGCAAACCAGAAACCGGCGTCACCGGCGATATCGGCGACACCGGCGTCAATTCCCCACCAGAAAGCCAGTCCATACGCCTTCGGCGCTGATGACCATGCGCTCATCCACGTATTTGCCCTTGGCTTTGGTGGCGGCAATGGCCTCGGGACTGAAGCCCAACGTGGCCAGCACCTCTTCATCGGCGCTGTCCCACGTGGCCGGATCCTTCACCGCCACCCCTGGCCACACCACAGAACCGTCGTCGGTGGTGGCGGCTGGAGCCTCGAGCAGCCGACGAATATCGGCCATCGGCGTGCCCACACCGCT
>JANYHQ010000611.1 GCA_025358985.1 Acidimicrobiales bacterium | reverse complement strand
AAGTGGCGTTGCTGTTCGTCCTGAACGCCGCGGGACGCGGTGCCGCAGGCGACTGGACGTCATACACGTTGGCCAACACCACGTTCTTCTTGCTGCCCCACGGCGTACTGGCGGTATCGCTGATCACGGCCATGCAACCGGAGTTGGCGTTCTCGTTCATGGATCGCGCCCGCGGTCGCTTTCGTCGACAGGTGGTGGAAGGCGTTCGTACGGTGCTCATGCTGTTGGTGCCTGCGGCGATCGGGTACGTGGTGTTGGCTCACCCCATTGTTTCGTTGGTACTTGGTCGTACTGCTGGTCGTACTGCTGATGCGTTGTGGCCGATGGCCATTGGTCTGCCCGGGTTCAGCGTGTACCTGATGTTCATGAGTGCGCTGAAATCAATGCGCGACACACGCGCCGCATTCGAAGTGAACGTGGTCGAAAACGCCATCAACATCGTGGCCGCAGCGGTTCTGGTGGGGCCATTTGGCTTGCAGGGACTGGCGCTGGCGTATGCCATTGCCTACAGCGTCAGTGCAGTGATCGCGGGGGTGGTGGTGGCCCGCCGGACCAACGGCCTGGAAGTTGCCGGCCTTCTCAGCACTGCCTTGCAGATTCTCGTGGCCAGCGTGGCCATGGGACTGGTAGTGCTGGGAACGTCCAGGTTGTGTGAGGCAGTGTTCTTCGCCAACGGGCGACCGTCGGGTCGTTCGGTGGGGCTGTTGGTGGAGGTCTTGGGGTCAGTGGGTGCGGGTGTTAGCGTCTATTTGTTCGCTGGTCGACTGGCCGGCCTAAGCGAGCTGACCAGCCTGGTGTCAGGACTTCGTCGTCGCCTGGGTCGGGCTGCTCGTTGACCCCCATCACTACCTAGGATCCCATGAGCACCGTTCGCATCGTCACCGACAGCGCATGTGATCTCAGCGATGAGGAAATCGCCACCTATGCGGTCCAGGTGGTGCCATTGTCGATCCGCTTCGGTGACCAGGAATACGTTGATCGCCAGGATCTCAGCGCTCAACAATTCTGGGCCAAAGTGGCCGCTACACCCATGTTGCCCGAAACTGCGGCGCCCTCCCCAGGGGCGTTTGAACAGGCGTTTCGAACCGCCGCCGCCGATGGCGCCAGCGGCGTGGTCTGCGTGGTGTTGTCGTCCAAATTGTCAGCTACATACGGATCTGCCCAACTCGGCGCCAAGGCAGTCGCTGGTCTCATCGATGTCCGCGTAGTCGACTCCTTGTCCATCACGTCCGGGTTGGGAACCATGTGCATCGTGGCGGCGCGCCAAGCCCACAACGGCGCCTCGCTCGATGAGGTGGAAGCATCGGCACGATCCCTGGTCGGACGCACCCGGGTGTATGGCGGCCTGGACACCTTGGACAACCTCAAGAAGGGCGGACGGATCGGTGGAGCCCAAGCCCTCATTGGGTCGCTGCTCTCCATTCGCCCCATCATCGACATCAGTACCGGCGAAGTGGAACAGTTGGGCAAGCAACGTACGCGCGCCAAAGTGTTTGCCCAGCTGTTGCTCCAACTCACCAAAGCCCAAGCCGACTTCGGTGGGGTAGAGAATGTTGCCGTCATGCATGGTGATGCCAACGACATCGAAGACTTTCTCCAACTGCTCTCCGCCAGCTACCCCCGCAATGATATTCGGGTTGGCCAGATCGGAGCCGTTATTGGCACCCACGGTGGTCCGGGAGTCATGGGCCTCACATTCAACCTTCCGGTTTCGCCATGATGTCCCAGCGCGCTCCACGCTCCGTGGGCCGTTACTAGCCGGGGGTTTGCTCATCACCTCCAACATGGCGCCGGTGCCCGAACCCGGAAACCGGCCCCCGCCCAGTGTTGGTTCCATCGGGGATCGGCTGGGTAACCGATACCGTTTGCTACGTCCTCTCGCCCGCGGCGGAATGGCAGAGGTATGGGAGGCCCATGACGAGATACTCGATCGTGCTGTGGCCGCCAAGATCTTGTATCCGCATCTGGCTGCGGACCCAGGCTTCGTAGTCCGCTTTCGGCGCGAGGCCATTGCTGCGGCACGTCTCAACCACCCCTCGATCGTGGCGGTATACGACACCGGTGTTGATCATTCCGATCGTGGTCAGCGCGCTTACATCATCATGGAGTTGGTACCCGGTCGGACCCTGCGCGCCGTCATGAGCAAAGGCGACCTGCGCATTGAGGATGCGGTGGACATTGCTGCACAATCGGCTGATGCGCTGGCGTATGCCCACCAGCAGGGTTTCGTGCATCGAGATGTCAAGCCAGCCAACATCATGGTGCAGCCCGATGGACGCGTGAAAGTGGCTGATTTCGGTATTGCCAAGGCCATACAAACCGACCCTGACCACGAGGATCTCACGCAGGCTGGGGCCATCCTCGGTACCGCCAAGTACCTCTCCCCGGAGCAGGTTGACGGGGTAGGTGTGGATGCCCGATCAGACATCTACTCACTCGGGGTTGTTCTGTATGAGATGGTGTGCGGGCGGCCTCCGTTCACCGGTCCCACAGATCTGTCCACTGCGTTGTTGCACGTGCAAGGAACTGCACTGCGGCCCCGGCAAGTACGAGCAGGAATCCCCCGGCCCCTCGAGGACGTCATTGTCACCGCCATGGCTCGAGACCCTGCGCACCGCTTTCCGCGAGTGAGTGAATTGGCGCGCGCACTTCGCGCCATTGATATGCGCGCAGATGATGCGGAGCCCACAGTGGCGCATAATCGAGCCGACCACACCCCTCCTCGGGGAGTACTGACCAATGACACTGTGCTGGTACCACGCCAGCACACAACCGTGGTGCAACGACCAGTAGTCGGCCCAACTCGGGGTCCTCGACGGGCGATTGTGGCCCTCCTCGGAGTCATTGGCCTACTTGTCGGTGGGGGCGCAGGCTGGAAGGCCGGAACCCCGTCGCTCGGCGGAGGGGCTATTCCCATCGTCGCCGTGTCTTCCTTCGACCCGTTGCCCGATGGCGACGGGCGAGAACGTGATGACCTACTTTCCGCGCTCACGGATGGAAGTTCGGCGGCATGGACCACCGAGACATACGGGTCATCCGATCTCTTCTTGGCAAAGCGAGGAGTGGGTGTTCGCTTAGATCTGGGATCTACCAAAACCGTAGGTTCGCTTATAATATATACACCTACTAAAGGGTGGAGTGCCGAGATGTACTTGCGGGAAACGCCGGCCGACACCATTGGCGGGTGGGGTCAACCAGTGGCCCGGGTCGACGATCTGAATGTGGCCCAGTTCGCCCTCGCTGGGGACGGTCGCAAGGCGCGCTACGTACTGCTGTGGATCACCAACCTGGGACCGAACAAGCGCGTTGCGATCACAGAACTTGGCATCCGTGGATAGCGCAAACACGTCTCCCAGGTCTCGGGGTATCACCCGGACCGCCGCCCCCCAAGAAGACGAACTCATCGCTGCCGCACGGACCGGCGACCGTTCCGCCATGGATCAGTTGTTGCGATTGCACCGCGACCGCATTTGGGCCATCTGTCGACGTATCACCGGTAATGACGCCGATGCAGCTGACTCCACCCAAGAGGCGCTGATCTCCA
>JANYHQ010000560.1 GCA_025358985.1 Acidimicrobiales bacterium | reverse complement strand
GTTTGACCACTGAAGCGCGATGCCGGGTCCGCTCTGCCTCCCACCACCATGGTGGACGCAGCCAGGAGCAAGCCCAGCAGCAATGCGCCGGCGTCTCCCATGAAGATGCGCGCCGGAGAAAAGTTCCACGGCAGAAAGCCGATACATGCACCACAGGTGATGACGGCGATGAGCGGGCCCACGTTGTCTCCAGGGAGCAGACCGGCCTTGAACAGCCGATCGGAGTACAGGAAGAACACCCCGCTACTGATGGCCACGATGCCAGCCGCCAGGCCGTCCAGGCCATCGATGAAGTTGATGGCGTTGGCCATACCCAACACCCACAGAACCGTGAGTAGCGGCACCAGATCGGGAGACAACACCAGTATCCCCAAGAATGGTACGCGCACGTAGTACATCACCACACCGAGAAAGTACAGGGCCGTACCAGCCAGCACCATGCCCGCCAGCTTTGCTGGTGGAGACACATCAATCATGTCGTCCACCACGCCCACTGCCGTGATGATGACGGCGGCCAAGGCAATGCCGAGCGGCTCGGACGACGAACCAAATACACCTTTGAATTGCGGGATGAACGAGGCCACCGCCAGACCCACGAGTACCGCCACACACATGGCCACACCACCGAGTTGCGGGGTGGGGGCTAGATGAATCCGGCGTTGCGCATCGGGTTGTGCCACCACGCCGTAACGCAGCGCAACCAGCCGACACAGCGGGGTAACCAGGGTGGTGACGAGGGCGGCGATCAGGCCGACAACTGCGTAACCACCCACTGACTCACGCCGCCGAGGAAACGGTTGAGGTGACGCCCGAATACGGCGGGAACTTGGCACACAGCGCGGCGATTTCGTCTCGCACCGACGCCGTCCGGGCTTCGTCATCTGCAGCCAACAGTGCGGCCTTGATGAGCGACGCAATGAGGGGCATATCCGCTTCGGTCATGCCTTGCGTGGTGACCGACGGTGTTCCAATACGTAGGCCGCTGGTTTGGAATGGCGAGCGAGGATCGTACGGAAACTGATTTTTGTTGAGTGATACGCCGGCGACGTCCAGAATCTCTTGTGCCCGTTTACCCGTGAGGTCCTTGTCGAAGGGGCGCAGATCCACCAGCATCAAGTGGTTGTCCGTACCGTCGGTGCACAGCCGGAAACCCTCACGTTTCATGGCTTCGGCCAGGGCCTGAGCGTTCTTCACGATCTGCGCTGCGTAAGTGCGAAACGCAGGCTGCGAGGCCTCGAAGAAGGCAATGGCCTTGGCCGCCACCACATGATCAAGCGGACCGCCCTGGCTCCCCGGAAACACTGCCTTGTCGATGGCCGCAGCATGCTGTGTCTTGGACAGGATGCAGCCGCCGCGTGGGCCGCGCAGTGTTTTGTGGGTAGTGAAGGTGACCACGTCGGCGTAGGGCACCGGCGACGGATGAGCCCCACCCGCGATGAGCCCGGCGATATGGGCAGCATCGAACATCAACAACGCACCGATCTCGTCGGCGATCTCGCGAAACGGCTGCGCATCGACAATGCGGGAGTACGCAGTGGCACCCGCCACGATGAGCTTGGGTCGGTGCTCCAGAGCCACCTGCCGAACATGGTCGAAGTCGATACGCTCGGTTTTCTCGTCCACCCCGTAGGAAACAAAATTGTAGAACTGGCCGCTGAGGCTCACCGGAAGGCCATGGGTGATGTGTCCGCCTTGGTCGAGGCGCAGGCCCATGGCCGTGTCACCCGGCTTGAGCAGTGCCAGGTACACGGCGGTGTTGGCACTGGCCCCCGAGTGGGGTTGCACATTGGCATGCTCGGCACCGAACAGCGCCTTGACTCGGTCGATGGCCAGGGCCTCGACATGGTCGATGACCCGGTTACCGCCGTAATACCGCTTGCCCGGATACCCCTCGGAGTATTTGTTGGTGAGCACCGACCCGGCCGCCCGCATCACCTGCGGCGACGTGAAGTTCTCCGAGGCAATGAGTTGGAGCGTGGTGAGCTGGCGGTCCAGTTCGCCCTGCAACAACGTGTTGATCTCGGTGTCGTGTTCAGAGGTGAATGCGGTGCTGGTGTACACGGCTGCGGGCTCCTGTCGGGCGAAGTCTCGAAAAAACTCGACTGACCCACCCCGGTGCAGCTCAGTCAGCGGGGATCGTACTCCCGGTCCAACACCGTGAGCTTCTCCACCCGACGAGCATGACGGCCTCCTTCGAAGGTGGTGGACAAGAACATGTCCAACGCCTCGCGGGCCACCTCGGGACCGGTAAGACGCTCACCGAAGCAAATGACGTTGGCGTTGTTGTGGGCCCGCGCCAGGCGGGCGCTGGTGACGTCGTGGCAAGGTGCGCCGCGGCCGCCATAGATCTTGTTCACCGCCATGGCAATACCCAAGCCAGTACCGCAGCATGCCAAACCAAGGTCTGCTTCTCCGGCCACGATGGCCCGGGCCACCGCTGCTCCGTAGTCCGGATAGTCCACCGACTCCGGGGAGTTGGTGCCCAGATCGAGAACCTCGTGGCCACTGGTACGCAGGTACGCCGCCAGTTCGTCCTTGAGTCGGAATCCTGCATGATCAGCACCCACTGCGATCCGAGCCATGGTGGCGACGCTACCCCGTCGAAGCGATCGGCAAACGATGGACGCCGGACTCGGTGACGATGACGTCGAGCGCCACGTCATGTGGTTCCACGGGAAGATCCTCGGACAGTTGGCAATCGAAGGCCAAGGCCACTGCCGGCCTGTCTCGCCCAGCCAGCAAACGGTCGTAGTGCCCGGCCCCACTGCCCAAACGATTGCCGTGGCGATCAGCTCCCACCACGGGCACCAGCACCACATCCCACGTCCCGTGGAGCACTGGCCGTCGGGTGGGCGCAGCCGGCAATCCACGGGCGCCGATCACGATGCCCGCCACCTCATGGGGCAGCAGTTGCACCGACGTCATCGAGCCATCGGGTTCCATGAACGGCACAATCACCCACTTCCCCAATTCCATAAGTGTGCTGATTATATGTGTGGTGTCGACTTCGTCAGGCAGCGATAGGTACACATGGACGCTGGCGGCATTCATCACTTCAGGCAGAGCCAGCACTGCCGTTGCGATGGCTACCGATGCGTCAACGCGATTCTGCACGGGCATCGCCCGCCGTTTGGTGCGCAACTCGGCGCGCAGAGTGCGCTTGTCCACCGGTGGAGCTACGAACCGCTGAGGCTCATGCCGTCGATGGCCAGCGTGACGCCGGCCGAACCGCCGGGTAACCACTCCAGATCGCTGCCCACCGCCAAGACCTCCATCAACATGCGCTGGATGGTGGAGGCAATGGTGAACTCGCGGATGGGCTCGGACACCACACCGTTGCGGATCACCAAACCCTCAGCTCCCACCGAGAAGTCTCCGGAGATGGTGTTGACCCCCGAGTGAATACCGCTGATGGATTGGATGAGTACACCGTCTCCTACGGATTGGATCACCTCGCTGGCCCCCATGGTGCCCGGCGTGACGGTGAGGGCACGACACCCCACCCCCGGGGTCCCCTTGAACCCGGCCCGTACCGCCGACCCGGTGGAGCGAGCGTCGCCCCCCGCCCGGCGGGCCGTGACGCTGTTGTGGACGAACCCCTGCAGCACACCACCCTGGATCAGTGGCAGACGCCGGGTGGCCAAACCCTCAGCGTCAAGCGGAGTGGCCCCGTAGGCCAACACGTTGGTGGGCTCATCAACGAGATCGAATGCATCCACTGCCACCTGTTCACCCATACGGTCGGCGAACAATGACCGGCCTTTGAGCACCGACTCGGCGTTGAGTGTGCCGCCAAGGATGCTGAGTAGCGAACTGGTGACGAATGGGTCGAGCACCACAGCGGTGCGCCGCGATGCTGGCTTCACCGCACCCAGCAGGCGGGTGGCGCGCTCCACCGCCATGGCCGCCGCTTTGGCAATGTCGAGCTCGTCGGGAGCGCGACCAACGGAATAGCCAAACCCTGTTTGCGTGTCGTCGGTGTCACCTGCAATGGCGTAGGCCACCACCGAACAGCCTGACCGACGGTATGCGCGCATGATACCGGTGGTGGTGGCGATGGCCGCCTCTACCATGCCATCGCCGTAACTGGCTGAACGCAGCGACCGGATACGGCTGTCACCGGCGCGTACCAAACGCTCCAACTCCAACGCCATCTCCACTTTGGCGTCGGTGGACAACGAGTCCAAGCTGTCACGCCAGAGATCAAGCTCCTCTGGTTCCACCCCGTCGGGTGTGGCCAAACCCAGGAATGGGTCCGGGGTACCGAAGCTGGCATTGTCACGGGCTTCGCTGAGACAGGCTCGCAGCGATGCCTCGTCCAACGAGCCGGTGTAGGCGAACCCCTGTCGGTTGCCGTCATCACCGGGCAGTACCACTCGGATACCGACGCCGTCCGTTTCGGCGGTGGACAGCGTTTCGATACCGCCCTGATACACCTCCACATCGGTGTCGCGGGTGTGGGCAGCGTACGCCTCCACCTGCTCGTTGGAGTCGGCCCAACCAATGACTTTGCTCACCAGATCGAGAAGCTCGCTCATGCTCAGCCCGCCGTTCCGCCGACGGTGATGCCCTGCACCCTCAGCGTGGGGTTGCCGTCGCTGACCGGCACCCCTTGGCCGTCCTTGCCGCACGTGCCCACGCCGGTGGCGAAGTCATTACCGATGGCATCAATGGCGGACAAGATATTGGGGCCGTTGCCGATGAGGTTGGCATCGCGCAGCGGCTCGGTGATGCGACCGTTCTCGATCAGATACGCCTCCACCATGCCAAACACGAAATCGCCGGTGGCCGTGTTCACCTGGCCACCCCCCAACTTGGCGCAATAGATGCCGTCCGGGGTACCACTCACAATTGCTTCTGGGTCTTCCTGGCCGGCCAGGAGATAGGTGTTGGTCATCCGCACCATGGGGAGGTGCTGGTAACTCTGGCGACGGCCGTTGCCGGTTTGGGCGTGACCCTCCTTGCGGGCATGGCGCAGATCCCACATGTAGTCGGTGAGGACCCCATCCTCGATGAGTACGTTGCGGGTGGTGGCGTGGCCTTCGTCGTCGATGGCCGATGTGCCCCATTCCTCGCTATAGGAGCCGTCGTCCACCACGGTGACGCCCTTCGATGCCACCTGCTGGCCTACCCGGTTGCG
>JANYHQ010000536.1 GCA_025358985.1 Acidimicrobiales bacterium | reverse complement strand
CCAGCCCCAGCCCCAGCCCCCAGTGTGGACGCCCAGCAGGTTCGTGGACACCCAGCAGCGCTGCAGCACGGCCACGAACCTGCTGGAGGTCCACAGGTCGACGGGGTCGACGGAGTCGAAGGGTCGACGGGTGGGAAGGGTGGGTTTTGGGCAGCCGTCAGGAGGTGGCGGCCACCACGGCGCGGCGGGCTTTGGCCGATCGTGAGTCCGACGCCAAGATGGCGGTGGCGGCATTGCGGCCCGACGCCCCCCATACGCCGGCCCCGGGGAACGTGGCGGCTCCGGTGAGGAACAGGCCACCCACCGGCGTGGAGTAGCGGGTGAGCTCGGGATCCTTGCCCAGCAACGCCGACACCGGGGTACCGGCGAACGACGGCGCATAGCCGCGCACCATGGAAAACTGCTGCTCGTACTCGCGTGGTCCCATCAGTCGCCAGTCCCGTACGGTGTCGCGGAAGGGCAACCCGGACTGCGTGGTCACCAGTCGGCCAAACGTTCGTAGCCAACGCTCCGGCTCACCCGTGCCCTCCCACCCACCGTGTAGGTCGTACGGCGTCCACAACACCTCGATACTGAACACGTTGGACCCGGCGGGCAGGTCGGCGGCCAGTGTTGGGTCCTTCACGGACGGTGAATTGGAGAAGAACATGGGTTGATCGGCAATAACTCCACGGCCCTTCAACTCGAACGATGTGGCCATGTCCGACAGCGACGGCGACACGATGGAGGTGGCATTGCGGACATCATCGTGGGACACACCGAGCACCCGGGTAAGCTCGTCTGACACTGCGTTGAACGTGTACGGCTGATCCACCACTGCGTCCACTTTGGCCTCGTACCCATCGTGGCGGGCCTGGGCCTTGTAGCGGGCAATGATCTCGGCGGCCTGGGGCGGGGCACCGGTGAGCCATTCCACCAACGCCGCCTGCGGGTCCGCCGCCACTACTACAATAGGCGCGCTTATCATGTCGCCCGACTCCAACACCACACCCGAAACGTTGGCTCCTTCACAGACGATCTTGGCCACTCGCGAATGGCAGCGCACCTCACCGCCCGCTTCCACCAACGCCGCCTCGATGGCCACCGGCAAACTGCCACTACCGCCTACTGGCCGGCCCGGTTGTACGGCGTGGCGCAGTGCATAACCAATGCTGCCCATGCCGGTACCCGGTGTCTCCGGTGACAGCCCCCACACGGCTGGACCCGTGGTGATGAGCGGCGCCCTCAGTTGATCGGAATCGAAGTACTTTCGCATCACGTCGCCTACGGACTGCTTGGCCCAGTGCAGCATGGTGGACACCCCCGCCACGCGACGACGCAACACCTTGGGGATCACGGTGCCCGGGGTAGGCGAATCGTTGGCTACGTCCACCACCAAACGAGCAACGGGCAGTGCATCCTTCAGATAGGCCGAATAATTGGCCATCTCGCCGGGGTACGTGTGCCCCAACCCGTCCAGGGTTCGGGCGGCATCGTGGAACTGCACCCAGGCCGGGCCACCATCCCAATGGATGTTGGTCTGCACGATGTCAGCGTTGATATAGCGCAGGCCGTGTTTGGCCAAACCCAACTCTTCGATGATGGGTGTGGCCCGCACCATGGTGTGATCGCAGTTGCAGATGTTGACTCGCGCACCACCCAACGCCACCTCGGTGGCGGCATTGCCACCGACCGCCGATCGAGCTTCCAACACCACCACCTTGATGCCCGCCTTGGCAAGATACGTGGCGCAGATGAGGCCGTTGTGGCCTCCGCCGATGATGATGGCTCCATAGTCAGGCACTGATGACATGTCTGGTCTCGAACTCCTCGAGGCACGTGCGAAGCGGATCGCCACTTCGGGGGAGCCCCCAATCTCCCACGGGTCACACACCGGTAATGTCCGTTGTCATGGCACCCCGTTCTTCCAGCCGCAACTCTTCCAGTCGCAACTTCGCCGACCTTGCCGCCCACTCGCTGGTGGAACGTCTCACACCTGAGTCCATCGTGTTGCAACCCCTTGGGGCGGTGGAGGCGCACGGTCCGCACCTTCCGTTGAACACTGATCTGGTGTTGGCGTCGGCGTTGTCGGCGGCCGCCGTCGCCGCCCATGGCAACGCCCTCGATCTGTGGGACCTACCGGCGCTGGCGTATACGAAGTCCAACGAGCACGCCTGGGCTCCGGGCACCATCTGGTTGTCGGCCCAAACAATGTTGGCCGTACTCGACGACCTGGGCCGAGGCATTGCCATGACCGCAGCCCGTACCCTGGTCTTCGTCAACGGCCATGGCGGCAACTCGGCACTGTTGCAAATGGCGTGTCGAGACCTGCGGCTCAAGTATGGGTTACGCACCTTCTTGCTGCATCCGTGGATGGCCACCGACGAGGGTAATGAGTTGGGCATGGGCATCCACGCCGGTCACGATGAAACATCGCTCATGATGCATGTTCGGCCCGATCTGGTGGACATCTCCAAAGCGGTCCGTCGGGTGCCTGAGCAACTGGCCCAGAACAAGCATGTGAAGTTTGGGGGAAGCGTCAGTTTCGGGTGGCTGTCCAATGACGTCGACGGTCCGGTGGAACCCGGCACACTGCCCCTTGGTGTCATTGGTGACCCCACTGGCGCCAATGCCGAGTCCGGGGCCTGCAGTTTCCTTCGCATCGTAGAAGCAATGGGTGAGCAACTCGATGAGGTCCGCCACTTTGACCCCCGGGTGCGTTGAGGTGGCTGCCCCGGCAACTGAGTCGTTCACCGGATTCCCTCCCTCGCTCTATGAGTTCTATGACGGTTTGGACGAGGACAACTCCAAGGAGTTCTTCCATGCGCACAAGGAGCAGTGGGAGTCATCGGTGAAGGGGCCCATGGCGTTGATGCTGGCCGCCCTGGCCCCGGAGTTCGGTGTCGCCCACGCCTTTCGTCCCAATCGTGACGTGCGCTTTGCCAAGGACAAGCGGCCGTACAAGGACAATCACGGTGCGGTGGTGGGTGGGCCCATGGGTACGGGAATCAACTATGTGGAGGTCAACGGCGCGGGGATGTTCGTGGGGTCAGGGATGTATCAGATGGCGCCGGATCAACTGGCCCGCTTCCGCTTGGCGGTGGCCGATGACGACAGCGGATCAGCCCTGCAGATGGTGCTGGCCAAGGCCGTACGTAAGGGCCTCGATCCCGGAGGACCGGCCTTGGTACGTATACCCAAGCCATGGTCGGCCGATCACCCTCGCCAAGCGCTGCTGCGCCACAAACGAATGATTCTGGGACGTTCTTGGCCGCAGCCAGCGTGGCTACATACTGGCGAAGCAGCGACCCAGGTACGCAACGTTTGGCGGGCTGGTGTACCGCTGAACACCTGGTTGGCCCAGTTCGTGGGGCCTTCCGAGCTGGCGTCGGACCGTCGATAACCACCTGCCCCTGGCACATTGCGTAGGGCGTGTGGCGAGGGTCCTGTGTGCACGTAGCATCTCACTGGATCATGTACTCGCTCGACCTCCGCCGGCTGCTTGCGCTCGGCATCGCCGGCGGCGCCACTGCGGTACTCGTATTGGGGGTGGTGTCGGCTGATGCGCATGCGGGGCGCAACCGCACCATGCGCAACGTCACTGTGGGACACCGCAATGTGGGCCGGATGAATGCCGATCAACTCAACAAGGTGATCGACGAACTCGAAGGTGAATATCGCACCACCCCCATCCGGGTGGCGGCTACCAAAGGTGGTTTCACCGTCCCCGGTTCAGCGTTCGGCATCGCCATCGACCGACCGGAACTCCTGCGCTCCATCCGTGCCCGGGGACGCAGTGGTGGACTGGTGTCTCGACTGGCCGGGTACGTCACCTCGTTCGCCGTACGCCGGGCGGTGGACATCCCCGTCACCATCGACTCGTTGGCGGTCGCCGCCACTTTGGAGACGGCCGACGCGGCCAGTCGCAGGTCTCCGGTAGACCCCGAATTGGTGGTGAAGAACTCCAAGTTCCAAATCATCGCAGGCAGTGATGGAGTGGGCTTTCCGGTGAGTGCCATCGCCGCCCAGATCCCGGCTCTTGTGCGGGGGGGCCCGGAGGCCATCACCGTGTCGGTCAATCGTGTCGCGCTCCCGTCGCGCTACAGCAATGCCCAAGCCGAAGCCCTGTTGGAGGAGGCCACCCGTAGAACCAGCAATCCGTTGCGGGTGGTGGTGGGCAACAAGGGAGCCACCATCTCGCCCAGTCGGCTGCGTACCTGGGTGAAGCCCGACATCATCAACGGCACCGTCACCCTCACCATCGACCAAGACGCTGCGCTGGCCGGTATCCGCAAGGCCATCGGCTCCGTGGGCACCCCACCACGCGATGCTCGACTATCGGTGGACGCCTTTGGCATTGTCACTGCCGTGCCGTCTGCCCAGGGTCAGACGTGCTGCGATGAGCGGTCGGTGGAGCGCCTCAATGCAGCCCTGTCAGCCACGGAGCCAGCGGGCCCGGTGATCCTCGATCTCAAAACCGTGGAGCCCAGACTCAGCACCGAAGCCATCACCGAGTTGGGCGTGAAGGAAAAGGTGGCGTCGTTCACCACCAAGCACCGGCCCGGCGAAGACCGGGTGAAGAACATCCACCACATCGCCGATTTACTGCGCGGCGTGGTGATCCTGCCGGGGGAGACCTTCTCGGTGAACGCCACCATTGGGCCGCGCTCGGCATCCAACGGGTTCGTCACTGCCCACGTCATCGAGGACGGAGTGTTCGCCGAGAACTTCGGCGGAGGCATCTCACAATTCGCCACCACCATGTTCAATGCCGCGTTCTTCGGTGGTTTGGATTTGGTGGAGTACCAGTCGCACTCGTTGTACATCAGTCGCTATCCGTATGGTCGTGAGGCAACGCTGTCGTATCCCAAGCCCGATCTCAAGGTAAAGAACATCACGCCGTACGGCATCTTGATATGGCCCACGTACACCGATCGCACCATCACCGTGGATCTGTACTCCACCAAATTCGTCACCGGTGAAATGGTTGACCAAACCAAGGAACCGCGCGACAAGTGCACCATCGTGCACACCACGCGGTTGCGCACCTTCGTAGATGGACGACCACCGGTCACCGACATGACCCGTGCCTCGTATCGCCCCAAGGAAGGCGTTGACTGCCAGGGCAACCCCACGGCCGGTGCCACCACCCTCCCGCCTCGGGTCACCGCCCCGTCCGCGCCCGCCCTCCCCCGGCCAGCCACCACCAAACCAGTCGACGCCGGGGACTCAACCCCAACGAATACCACGCCCAACGACACCCGGCCCCCCACCACCAAACCTCGCAAACGGCCAGTCACCGTGCCTGAGGGCATCACCCCCGCCCGTCCACCCGTAACCGGAGTCCAGTGACCGAGTGCCACCACCCATGATCACTGACGCCGTCGCCTATCAGGATGGTCGGCGGGTGCCGGGCGAGTTGGCGCTGGTTGACGCCTTCGAGGCGGGTAGCGGCGAGGGCGCATTCGTATGGGTACATGTGGAAGAACCCACCGCCGATGAGTTCGCTGCCATCACCACAGAGTTCAACCTTCACCCCCTTGCTGTTGAGGATGCATTGGCATCGCACCAACGTACGAAGCTGGAGCGCTACGGCGAGTCGCTGTTCGCGGTGGCCAAAGCGGCCAATTACGACGACGAACTGGGCCTCGATCTGTCCGAGGTACACGCCTTTGTCGGCCCCGGTTTCATCGTCACCGCCGTACACGGACACCCACTGTCGTTGGATGCGATCAACGCCCAACTGGAGTCATCCCCGCACAGCCTCACCCTGGGTCCGGGCGCCGTACTGCACGCTGTCCTTGACCATGTGGCGGACGGCTACTTCCTCGTGATCGATCGGTTGGAAGAACGGGTTGACCGCACCGAGGAGCAGGTGTTCGCCAACGACCGCCGCACCAATCCAACCGAGACCATCTTTCGTCTCAAACGCGACGTGCTCACCATGCATCGCGCCGTGCAGCCACTGGTGGAGGCGTTGGACCCGTTGGTACGCCAGCATGTGCGGGACGAGTGCGTGAGCCCGGAGTTGGCGGTGGAGTTTCGCGACGTACAAGACCATGTACAGCGGGCACTGGCCCGACTCGACGGGGCCCGTGATGTGCTCACTGCATCATTCGAGGCGTTGCTGTCTCAGATCAGCGTGCGCCAGAACGAGGACATGCGGGCCATCTCGGGATGGGCTGCGGTAATTGCTGTGCCCACCCTGTTGGCCGGGGTATGGGGCATGAACTTCGAGCACATGCCGGAGTTGAGTTATTGGTGGGGCTATCCCTTAGCCATATGCTCACTGATTTTCAGTGCGCTTATGGTATATCGGCTACTCAAACGGAACGAGTGGCTGTAGCCACCACCTGCAACGTAGGGGCCGCCTCAATCGGGCAGGGCAACTGGGACTCGCCCATGAGGAACAAATCTACGGCGGCGGCGCAGGAACGGCCCTCGGAAATGGCCCACACAATCAGTGACTGACCCCTACCCATGTCACCGGCCACGAACACTCCCGATGCCGAGGTGGCGTAATCGGCGGCCCTGGCCACGTTGCCGCCACCGTCGAGTTGTACGCCGAGTTGTTCCAGTAGTCCGTTGCGCTCGGGGCCCACGAAACCCATGGCGAGGAACACCAGATCGGCTCGCAGTTCAAAGTCGGACCCCTCCACTTTGTCGAAGGACATCCGGCCGTCGATGAAGCGCTGCTCCACCTCGTGCGCTCGCAGGGTATGAACTCGCCCCGCTTCGTCGCCCACCAATTCCGTGGTGGTCACCGAGTACAACCGTTCGCCACCCTCTTCGTGGGCCGAAGTGACCTTGTAGATGAACGGGTACATGGGCCACGGGTTGTCGATGGCCCGATCATCGGAGGGGCGGGGCATGATCTCGAACTGATGGACGCTGGCCGCCCCCTGGCGATGGGCAGTACCCAAACAATCCGCCCCCGTGTCACCGCCACCGATGATCACCACATGCTGACCAGCGGCGTTGATGGGCGACACTGCCAGATCACCCTCTTGCACCCGGTTCGACGGAGTGAGGTACTCCATGGCGCTGTGCACCCCACTGAGTTGGCGACCGGGGATCGGCAAATCACGTGGCGCGGTTGACCCACCCGCCAAGACGATGGCATCGAAGTCCGCACGCAACGATTCCACGGAGGGCCCGTCGGGTTGGCCAACGTTGGCATTGACCACGAACGTGGTGCCCTCCGCTTCCATCTGACCCAGGCGACGATCCAGTACCGCCTTTTCCAGCTTGAATTCCGGGATGCCGTAGCGCAGCAGCCCGCCCACTCGGTCGGCGCGTTCGAACACGGTCACGGCGTGGCCTGCTCTGGTCAACTGCTGGGCCGCGGCCAACCCTGCCGGTCCGGAACCGATGACCGCCACCTTGCGGCCCGTTTTGACATTGGCGACAACCGGCTGCACCCAGCCCTCTTCCCAAGCCCGGTCGATGATGGTGTTCTCGACGTTCTTGATGGTGACCGGATCGCTGTTGATGCCGAGGACACAGGCCCCCTCACACGGGGCCGGGCATAGCCGACCGGTGAACTCGGGGAAGTTGTTGGTGGCATGTAACCGCTCGATGGCCGACTGCCAATCGGAGCGGTATACGAGGTCGTTCCACTCCGGGATGAGGTTACCCAATGGACATCCGTTGAGACAGAAGGCGATGCCGCAGTCCATACACCGGCCCGCCTGCGTCTTGAGTTTGGCCGAGTCGAAGGGCTGGTACACCTCCTTCCAATCCAGCAACCGCACCGGCACCGGTCGACGCGACGGGGTCTCGCGGTCATGCTTCATGAATCCACCGAGCTCACCCATACGAAGCCTCCTTTGAAGAGCACTGATATGTACACATATGGTTAGAGTTGAGGTGAGGATTGAGGTTGCAATTGCTCAAGTGCGGGCCGCCGCCATGATGGCATCGTCCACATTGCGACCTTCGGCCTCGGCCACCATCTGGGCCCGTAGTACCCGTTTGTAATCCTGCGGCATCACCTTCACGAAGTCGCCCAGCGCCTCCGCCCAATCGTGCAGCAAGCGTTTGGCCACCGGAGAGTCGGTCTCGTGGGCGTGGGCCTCCACGATGTGATGCAGCCACACTCGGTCTTCCTCGGTGAGTGGATCGATGTCCACCATCTCCCGGTTGAGTAGTGCCGCAAACACGTCCTTGGGGTCCCAGATATACGCCGCACCGCCACTCATGCCCGCACCGAAATTGCGGCCGGTGGGGCCGAGCACCACCACGCGCCCGCCCGTCATGTACTCACAGGCATGATCGCCCACCCCTTCCACCACTGCGGTGGCTCCTGAGTTGCGGACGCAGAACCGCTCGCCCACCAAACCGCGCAAATGAACGGTGCCACCGGTGGCCCCATAAAGGATGACGTTGCCGGCGATGACATTGTCTTCGGCCACGAACCCGGCGGGTGCATCACGATCAGGGAACACGCTGATGTTGCCACCCGAGAGCCCTTTACCCAGATAATCGTTGGCGTCGCCCTCCACTCGCAGCGTGATGCCTGCGGGCACGAACGCACCGAAGCTGTTGCCGGCCGAACCACGGAACTGGATCTGGATGGTGCCATCGGCCAACCCCTGCGCTCCATAGCGACGAGTGACCTCGGCCCCCAGCATGGTGCCCACTGTGCGGTTGACGTTGCGGATGGGCAACTCCAACGACACCGGGCGGGCGTCTTCCAGTGCGCCCTCACAGAGTGCAATGAGGGTGTTGTCGAGGGCCTTGTCGAGGCCATGGTCTTGCACCGTGGTGCAGCGGCGCGATGCGCCCTCGGGCAGTTCCGGCACATGGAGAATGGGCGACAGATCCAGGCCACTGGCTTTCCAGTGATGCACAGCCGTGGCCGTGTCGATCATCTCGGCATGGCCGATCATCTCGTCCATGGTGGCGAAGCCCAATGCAGCCATATGCTCGCGTACTTCTTGGGCGATGTACTGGAAAAACGTGACCACGAACTCCGGTTTGCCGCTGAACTTCTTGCGCAACTCCGGGTTCTGCGTGGCCACCCCTACGGGGCACGTGTCGAGGTGACACACCCGCATCATGATGCAGCCGCTCACCACGAGTGGCGCGGTCGCGAAGCCGAACTCCTCCGCGCCGAGCAGTGCCGCGATCACGACGTCGCGCCCCGTCT
>JANYHQ010000488.1 GCA_025358985.1 Acidimicrobiales bacterium | reverse complement strand
CGGCGAAACGCCGGGCGTCAGCACGGGTTCTCTCGTCCCGGGTGCTCTTCACCACGATGACGCTGTAGTGGTCCAGATGGCGACCGATTTCACGCGCCACCGCTTCCACTTGAGCGAGGTCCACACTGCCATCGGGCGACGGCGGGGTACCCACGCAGATGAACACCGCGTCGGATCCGTGGAGCTCATCCGCCAACGTGTTGGAGAAGCGCAGCGTGTTGCGTGACGTGGTGCGCTGAACCACTTCGGTGAGGCCAGGCTCATAGATAGGCATCACCAACTGATGCAGCTGAGCAATGCGCTGGGGGTCGCGGTCCACGCATCCAACCGAGCAACCCACATCCGCCAGACAGGCGCCGCTCACCAAGCCCACGTACCCAGTGCCAACCATTGTGACCTTCACCCGCAGTCTCCTTACAGCTCAGAGTCTGACGTCCGCCGACTCGGGGCCAAGGTACACGCTAAGTGCACCTATCAGCCAGGGTTGGAGAATGTGTCGTTCAGCGCAGGCGAGCGCGGGCGCGGGGCGCACGGCGGCGGGCGCCGATGAGCAGCACTGCACCAATACCGAACTGCGCCATACCGGCCAGCGCCATAGGGATGGAGTTGGCGCCGGTGAAAGCCACTGGACGCTCTGATACCGCACCCAATACCTGGGTACCGTTTTCCGGCGTAGCAATTACCTGGATGCCCGCCACCTTGACCACTGCAGGCTCCACCACCGGGGCGGGGACGGGGGCGACGGTGGTTACCGAAGCAACAGTGACAACAGTGACAACGGGGACAACAGCAACGCGGGCCGCCTCGACCACCAGATTGACGGCGTTGGCACGAGGATTAGACACCACCTTGATGGCCTCAGCCTTGGGCAGCTCGACGATTTTCTCCGGGTCGGGCGTCGGGCCCGGCTTGGGATCAACGATGACCTCGGGCGCAGGCGGAACCACTGCCGGCGCAGGCTGCTCCACCGGCGGCGCCGGTGGGTACACGGGGGCGGTGAGGCCAAGGCAAAGCGGCTCGATGGAGTCGAAGTTTTGAGCGCCCAGATCGGCGTGGGGCACATTGGCGTGCACGTACTGCACCGACACGGCGCGCGGCGGCGTGGAAGTACTCCACCCGGGTGGCCGTGCCGGTAAGTACCAGATTGGCCAGTGACCAGGCCTGCGAAGTGTCGGAAGAGGCCAGATCCGGGGTGGCTTCGGTTGGCCCACCTTCACATTGGTGGCGCTCCAGAACACGGCCGTCCAGATTTCGTTGGGCTGGTTGGTGGCGGTGGGGTGGGACGGATCGCTGGACCCGGCCGACACGATGTAGGTGCCAGCACTCAACGGTGCCGCCAACGCAAGCTCGGCGCTATGGGTGTTGCCGGGGTTGCGGCCCAAACCAGCAGCCGGAACGGGCATGGACAGGGGTCCAGTGCAGGTGGCACCATTCACCACGGGCGCACCCGGGATACGCAATTCGGTGTCAGCGGTTTGGGCAGTGGCACCAGAGGCGAGGCCCAAGAGCATGGCAGCAGCTATGCGGTTTCAAGCGGTGGAGAACTCGGGGTCGAGCAACGCGCCGCCGGGTCCGCTCGCCACGGGCCCTGCCGCGGAAATGGTGGTGAACCATTCGTCGGTAGAGCGCAAGCCGTCTTCGAGTTGGGTGCTGGCGGTCCATCCCAGCGCCGTGAGCTTTGATACGTCGAGCTTCTTGCGCGGGGTGCCATCCGGCTTGGAGATGTCGAACACGATCACGGCTTCGGGGTACACAATTGCGCGGATCAACGTTGCCAATGATCCAATGGGCATGTCCTCACCCACACCCACATTGACATGGCCGGGCTCGTCATAGTTTTCCATCAGGAACATGCAGGCATCCGCCAAATCGTCCACATGCAAGAACTCTCGCAGCGGCGTGCCGATACCCCACACCACCACCTTCGCATCACCCGCCAAGTTGGCCTCATGGAACTTGCGCATCAACGCCGGAAACACATGCGATGACGTGAGGTCGAAGTTGTCGAACGGCCCATACCGGTTGGTGGGCATGGCGCTGATGAAGTTGCACCCATGCTGCTGACGGTACGCCTGACACAGTTTGATGCCACTGATCTTGGCCATGGCGTACCACTCGTTGGTGGCCTCCAACGGCCCGGTGAGCAACTGGTCTTCCGTAATGGGCTACGCCGCCAGTCGCGGATAGATGCAGCTGCTGCCGAGGTACAACAGTTTGCGTACGTCATACAGGTGCGACGCATGCACCACCGTGGCGTGGATCATCATGTTGTCGTAGATGAACTCCGCCGGCCGGGTGCTGTTGGCCAAGATGCCCCCCACCGTGCCCGCCACCAGATGCACATACTCCGGTCGGTTGGCCTTGAACCAGTAGTTCACCGCCGCCTGATCGCGCAGGTCCAACTGCGCCCGGGTAGCAGTAAGCACATTGGTGAAACCGTCTGCGGCCAGCCGACGCAGGATGGCACTGCCAACCAGGCCGCCATGACCGGCCACAAAGATGCGTGCGTTGCGGGGAACGGTGTTCAACATGGATCCGCCTTCGTCAACAGGTAGAGCGGCCAGGGTCCCTAGCTCGGACAAGACGCAGCGTCACCAGTGATGCGTGCGCCCATCCCCGAAGTACAAGTTCAACTCTACCCGACGTGTCAACCGCTGACGTTTCCATCAGGTTACGCGCTGCAGGGCTACAGCTCAGTGGGGTATATCAGACCCACGAGTTGGCCAAGCAGCTCGTCGAGCAATTTGGCCGTGTCGCGGTATACCCGTATGGGCAACCCCATGGGATCTTCAACATCATCAGCAGGGTTGTCGGCCAGCATGTCCGCTGCCCTACGACCGTGATGCATGCGCTCCACCCATTCAGAGAGCGTTTCGTCATCGGGGCGGGGGCCCAACTGCTGAGCTCGACGTACTGCCGCCCGCAGTGGGAACGTCCGCGGCCACGCGTCCATGTCCACCTCCAATACTTGGCGGACATGTTGGCGGCCCATGGTGAGAATCATCTGTGCCCCGTCGATGACGTCTCGACTGGTGGTGACACTGCGGTGATCGGAGATGTCCAAGAAGCGGTCCGCCATGGCCTTCACCGAGTTTTCGCTGACCCGCACCCCACAGTCGAGATGCCCCGAACTCAGCACCGTCGCCTCCACCCCCACCATCTCCAAGTGATTGCGCAGCAGCGCCTCTGCCATGGGGGACCGGCAAATGTTGGCAGTGCACACCACCACAAATCTCGGCTTGCCTTCTGACGACCCCATATATGGGAGGTTAGATCGGTTATTGGATATCCCTCCCCAGCGACCACGTTGCGTGACCACTGTCCAATGGTTGGAGGGGTATGTCGGCCGAAGGGGTGCGGAACAAGTAAGGTGAACGCAGCGTCAGTTTGAATAACAGCGCATACGTGGACCCCGCCACGATCTCTGCACTCGAATTTCCCCAGAGTGCAATCGGGCAATGAGCGAACTGAGGACGTCAGTGAGACATTCCATCCGACCATTGAAAGACGCGCTCAACCTCGGGTTGGGCCTAGCGATGATCGCCTCCCTAGGCGCAGTTGTCGTGCACCGCATGTCGGCTGACGCGGCACCCGTCATTGGGCCGTGCGGCTTGGACAATGAGGCGTTTTGCGAATCCTTCGATGCGCCGTCCGGCAATGGCGGCCGCACCGGCGACCTCGATCCGGTGTTGTGGGGCGTCTCTCGTCTCGGCGACATCAACCCAGCCGGGGGCCCGATGAATAGTATCGAAGACATCTCGGTCGTTGGTTGTGGCTCAACCGCGCAGGTGGGCCCGCCTGCCGACGTAAGGATCTGCAACGGGCAGATGTTCGAGGCCGTGGATGACAACCACATCGTTGCCAGCCTCGCTGCGTACCCGAAACAACCATTCGATTTTGCCGGACGAACGGGCAAGGTGGCATTCGACATCTCCGCAGACTCTGATGGTTCTCATGGCGCGTGGCCGGAGTTCGTGATCACCGACAAACCGGTACCCGGAATCCGGAGCCTTGTGACGGAATGCTGCCCGCCCGGTGCCGTCAACTCCGTCGGCTTTGCCATTGATGGTGGCACTGCTGGGCCCGGCGGATCCACCGGGGTGGGCTCAGTTTTCATCACCAAAAATGGTTCGTACTCTGAGCCCGCATTTACCGCCACTGCAACGGTGGCCAAGTCCGTGCCGGGCGGCCCGCTGAACCACTTTGAGGTACGGATTTCACAGAACCGGATGGAGGTGTGGGGCACCGATCCAGGCAGCACCACCCTCGTGCAACTTGCAGTTGCGGACAATCTTGGACTGACCCTTACTCGTGGCTTGGTGTGGACCAATGACGTGCATTACAACGCCCGCAAAGCCATAGAACCATGCGAGTGCGGCACTCAATTCGAACACACCTTCCGATGGGACAACCTTGGCTTCGACGGACCCAAGACGTATCGCGATCTCGGGTTCGACGTGCCGGACAACAACATACGCATCGGTTCCGCTACACAGATCGGTTATCAGGTAGGCACCGGACCACTCACTCTCAGTGTTGCGGGCGTGAACCGGGTACAACCACCGACCGCCGCTCAGATCGTGATGAACTCGTACTCGTTCGCGGCAACCATTCCATCGATATCCATCAATGGCGGACCCTTCATTGACACCGCCTGGCCACCCGGCGCAATCCCTTTTCAATGGCGGAGCATGTCGATCCCGGTACCGCTAGACCAGGTTCGTGATGGTGCCAACACCATTACTTTCAAATCGACAGATGCATCTACAACCGTCGCCAACATCTCGCTCATCTTGGTTGCTGCAGCCCCGGTCCCCGGCGCCCCGACGATTACTCCGACATCGAGCACCACAATCGTAACAACCACTGCCCCTCCTGCCACCACCAGTCCTGCCACAACCACTCCAGTAATCACCACAACACCCGCACCCGCACCCGCAACAACCAACCCCACCGTTACAACCAGCCCCACCGCAACAACCACTCCGGCAATCACTACAACCCCTGCCACTCCAACAACTATCCCCACACCAACCACCAGGCCCACCGCTACAACCAGCCCGGTAGTCGCTACAACGCCCCCCACAGCAACAACCAGCCTAGCAACGGCAACAACCAGCCCCACTGCAACAACCAGCCCAGCAACGGCAACAACCAGCCCCACCGCAACAACCACTCCAGCAATCACCACAACACCCGCACCACCCGCAGCACCCGCACCATCTACAACACCCGCACCATCCACGACCATTGCACGGCCGGCGCAATCAGGCCCAGCCGGCGCAAAGCCGGTCATAAGCGGTCCAGCGACAACCTCGGCGCCGACTCCACCGGCTTCGACGAAGCCGACCGTGACCACGCCAATCGTGACAACCTCAACTGAAAAGCCGGTGGTCACCACCGCTCCCGTGGCCACCGCAACATCGCCCGCTACATCAACCAGCACAACCCGTCCCGCCAAGGTGATCCCCATCCCCCCACCGGTGTTGATCCCCGTACCAGTTGTTGTTGAAAACCCGTCACCTACGGCGCCGCCAACCACCGTCGCAATTCCGGCCACAACCGTTGCGCCCGCGGTAGTCCCCACCACCACGGTGGCCCCCGGGCCGGCAGTGGTTCCGGTGGAAGTGCTTCCATCTGCTGCCCCAACCGGGGGAACCGTTCAGACCGCTCAGATGCTCATTGATGCAGTGCTGGCCAGCCAACCCGTCACCTTCGTCGGTAAATCTGGCGTACTCACCAGTTCCGCAAGAACGTCACTCACCAAGATCGCGGCCTTGCTCAAGGCTAATCCGGAGCTGTCGATCATGATCAGTGCCCATAGCGACAACTCTGGAACCTCCGCTCAGCGCATCCGCCTGACGTGGGCCCGGAGTAGGTCGGTTGCGGACTATCTGGTGGTCCGCGGTATCGCTGCCAAACGCCTTCGCTGGAATGGCTACGGCTCAGCTAAGCCCATTGGCGACAACGGGTCGGTGACCGGACGGGCACTCAACAACCGCATCGAGATTAAGGTCCAGTGACAACTTGTCATCCAGCCGACACCACCGCCGGGCTGGAAAGATCCGCTTCCGCACACACGGTGACGCTCGGCAACACCGATTCAATCGCCTCGCGAATCACCACCATCGCAGTTGGTGTACCAACCACTGCGTGGCCAACTGCACTGTGGTGATTGACAAGGTGGCTCACCACTCTGACCATCACGTGCACCACAGTTTGGGCCAAGATCATCACGTCCAAGCGGGTTGACCAGTTCTCGACATAGAACACGTCGCAGCGCTCGTAGGTTGCGAACGAGGCCGTATCCCGCCCTTCTACCTGCCACAATCCCGTGATGCCTGGGCGGACACGGTTACGCATCATGAGGCGTTCACTGAAATCGGCCACCTCACGAACAAGCGCTGGGCGGGGCCCGACCAAGCTCATATCGCCACGGATGACGTTCCACAACTGGGGCAGCTCATTGATGCTGGCGGCATCCAAGAAGCGACCGAGCCGAGTAAAGCGCGGGTCGTCGCTCATCTTGAACAGCGGCCCCATGCGCTGATTGTTGATCTGCAACTCGGTGTGAATCTGCTCGGCATTCATCACCATGGTGCGGATCTTGTACATGGTGAACAAGCGTCCATCACGACCCACTCGCCTCTGACGAAAGAAAGCTGTGCCTCCGTCACTCAGCCGTGTGGCCACAGCGAACGCACCTATCAAGGGGGCCAACACGATGAGCCCCATGATGCCCAACACCACGTCGATGAGGCGCTTCAACCGCACTTGCGCACCTGACAATTGCACCTGCTCCAGATAAAAGGCCGCCTCACCGCCGATGGGGTTCATCTGCAGCTGCTGGGGTTAATGTTCAGAAGTCCTCCGAACAACTGCACATGGAAGCCCGCCGCTAGCAGGTCTCGCACCACTACGTTCATGTCACGAATCGACAGGCCAGGCACCGCCACGATGGCGCCGCCCGCCCCGGAGTTCTTCATCCCCTGCATTGCCGAGTCCAAGGGGCCCAAGTATGTAAGGCCCGGGGCCCAAGCCATATCTCACCCTGTCTGCCGATTGCACCCATCACCTCGTACCCCAACTCCGGGTCGGTGGAGAGCATCGTGTGTAGCTCGAACACCTCTTCTCCCCCGCCGATGAGCACCACCGGGCGAGCGTGACGACCGGTCGAGCGAGCCCTCCTGAGCGCCAATCGAAA
>JANYHQ010000462.1 GCA_025358985.1 Acidimicrobiales bacterium | reverse complement strand
GTGGCGCGCCAACGGGCGTTTCTCGTTGCCCAACTCGACGAACGGCTGCAGTCAGTGACCGGAGAGACTCCACGGATTGTGAACCGATTGGCGGCCCAGGGCGACAACTTCGCCGGTGCCTCTGCCCTCTCGGAGATGTATGTAGGAGTACTGGAACCCGATGGGCAGCTCACCAACCTGCTGAGGCCCACCAACGATCCGCAACTGATACCGCAACTGTCCACGGCGCGCCGGCTGGGTCGTCCGTTCACCACTGGTTCGATACAGGGCAGTACTACGCACGTGCGTGTGCTCGAAGTAGCCCTACGCCGACGCGGGCGCACTGCCGTGTTTGCCGTATCCACCGCTGAAGCCGACGCCGCGTTCCGGCAACTCATCATTGGTGGTGGCACTGCCATCGTGGCGCTTGGTTTGGTGCTGGCCTTGGTCGCCCTATGGATTGTGCGACTCGGACTGAGCCCTATTCAACGGATGACCGCAGCTGCTGATGCCATTGCCTTGGGCGACACCACGCGACGCGTTGAAGCCTTTCCGGAAGGAACCGAAGCAGCGCGGCTGGGCCGCGCCATGAACTTGATGGTGGATACCAATCAGTCAGCGGAGAGCCGATTGCGCCGCTTCGTGGCCGACGCATCGCATGAATTGCGGACACCGTTGACCACCTTACGGGGATACGCATCGCTGTATCAGGCAGGCGGATTCTCCGATCAGGCGCAACTCGACGATGCCATGCGTCGCATTCTCAGTGAGGCCAACCGAATGTCGGTGCTGGTGGACGATTTGCTGCTGCTGGCCGCCATTGATGAGGGGCGACCCATGGACCGTAACGCCGTGGACCTCGTCAAGATCCTTCGGGGATTGGCGGCCGACATGGCGGTGGTGCAGCCAGCACGCCCGATACAGTTGGCGCTCCCGGAAACGGCTGTTGTGCAGGGCGACGAGGCCAGACTCACACAGGTGTTTGCCGCCATCACCAGCAATGCCATGGTCCACACTGTCGAGACGGTGGCGGTGGAGATTCGTCTGCTGAGCAACAACGGCATCCGGGTAGAAATCAACGATCAGGGTCCGGGCATTGCCGAGGCCGATTGGAACCGCGTGTTCGAACGGTTCTATCGCGCTGACCGCGGACGCAGCAGAGCCGTGGGCGGCAGCGGTCTGGGTCTGGCCATCGTGTCGGCCATCGTGGAAGCCCATGGAGGCACCGTGGGAGTGGAGTGTGGCTCCGGTCGGGGTACCACGTTCTGGGTGGCATTCCCCTCGCAGATCAAAGGAGCGTTGCACGCATGAGTGAGTTCGACATTCTGCGTCGGCGCTGGTCCAAGAAATGGCGGACCACCAGCGTTAGCAGGGACCAACGGCTGGAATCGGCGGGACATTGGTCCGTGGGCACAGGGGCGCCTTCAGCGCTACAACAGGAACTATGCAAGATCCCAACGTTGTTCATCAGTGTCCGTACTGCGAACTCAAGTTTCTGTATGGAAACGAAGTCCGAGATCACATACTCACCGACCATCCGGACCACGCCCGAATGGCCGAGTCAGCCGAGGTCCACGAGCTTCCCAAACCCTGAGTGAAAGCGGTAGTTAGCGTTTTAGCGTCTTACGCAATTCGTTCCCCACTCCGGACAGGGTCTCGGTCACCGCAGTGGACAGGGCCGAGCCCACACTCTTCACATCGTCTTTGATGGCAGGATCCTTGGCCGCGCCCCGCAATGCGTCGAATGCCTTGTCGATGGAGGCAGCCAGCGCCCTCACTGCTTCACTGACGCTCTCGCGCTCCTCGCCTGCGGCCTGTTCTGCGTGAAGTTTCAGCTTCAAGCCGAGGCCACTGAGCTTGGCTCCAACGTCGTCCCAACCGGTGTTTGTGGTTTCGTTCATGATGTCATCGTGAATGTTCAATGCCGCTGCTGGCTAGGGCCGTTGGTCCTTCGTTGCTGAGTCCGAGTGGGGATCCCGCTGGTGCTCGGCCGGGAATTTGATGTGTAGCGTTTGGACGAAAGGGGGCTCGATGAGTCAAGGTGCTGGCGTGGGTGGTAGGGGGATACCTCGGTGCCACAGTGTTTCAGGATTTGCCATCACACTGCTCGCAGCCGCCTTCGGTATCGCCAGTACCTACATCATGGCGGTTGCTCTCCTGGGAGCCTTGGTGGTGTTCGCATCTGAAGTCACCACGGCCGGGCTGCAGGCCATCTTTGGAATCACCGGAACGGCGATTGTGCTCATTGTGTTCGTGGCATTTGGCAATCCCGCCGTTGGTGGACCTGCCGCACGCCCGTTGTTGCCAGGACTTTGGCGCCATTTGGGAGGCTGGGTGGTCAATGGTGCGGGCCCGGATGCGGTACGCGCCGCCATTTATTTCCCGTCACGCTCCATACGTTCACCATCGTTGATTCTGGCGGCATGGTTGGTGGCGGGTATGGCAGCCATTCAACAATGATCTGTTTTCCGGCGGGCATGATTGGCGTTCGCCGCGCCGTCGCCGTATTTGCGGTGTCCGCACTAATGCTTGCAGCCTGCACCGGCTCCCATGACTCACGGCTCCCGTCCACCAGTCCCTCAACGACGGTGCCTCCGCCGTCATCCACCATTGCATCGGTCACGCAGGACCCGCTGCTCATTGCTGCTCGGGCCACCGTACCGGTATTGTGCTACCACCAGATACGGGAGTGGCGGGTAGGAGAGTCAGAGTTCTCACGAGGCCTCACCACGCCACCGGTGTTGTTCGCTGAACAGATGGCGTTCCTGGCTGAGAACGGTTTTCATCCTATTTCGCCCGCCAAATACTACGACCATCTGGTAAGCGGCACAGAGTTGCCGACGAAGCCAGTGATGCTTACCTTCGATGACGGTCACATCAGTCAAATGACCGCAGTGCCGATTTTGCAGAAGTACGGTTTCACGGCAACGTTCTTTCTCATGACCGTGGTCATCGGCAAGCCAAACTGGATCAAAACGGACCAAATTCGCCAGTTGGATGCTCTGGGCTACACCATTGGTGCCCATACCTACGATCACCAGAATTTGGCCAAACTCCCCGCTGCGCAGTTCGTCAAGCAGGTGGTGGCTCCCCGCCAACGCCTGGAGACAATCATTGGTCATCCGATCCGATTTTTTGCCTATCCGTTCGGCGCTTGGAATGCCCGCACCCTGACTGCACTGGGTGGACTGAACTTTGATGCGGCGTTCCAGTTGGGCGATCACAAGATGGACGCGACAAATCCGCTGATGACGTTGCGTCGTCAGATTGCCAACCCGCTCACCGGAATGCCCGGCTTTCGTCGACAGGTGTCACCAGTCGGGGACCTTGGGACTTCGGGGGCCACCAATTCCCTGCTGTCAACCACGGTTGGCTAGACATGGGCCCCGATGACGACCACCCAGGACCCCGCTCCCACGCAAACTCTGCCTCAACCAATCGACGCGGACGCGCTGCGCGTCAAGTACCGACACGAGCGCGACAAACGACTCCGTATCGATGGCAACGAGCAGTATGTGCAGCCCACCGGGCGCTTCGCCCAGTATCTCCATGATCCCTACGTCGAACGAGTGGAACGTGCGCCACTCTTCGACGAGGTCACGGTGGCATTCATCGGTGGAGGATTTGCCGGTTTGGTCACCGGTGCCCGGCTGAAGCAGGCCGGCATTGATGATGTCCGGATCATCGACAAGGGGGGTGACTTCGGAGGTACGTGGTACTGGAATCGCTATCCGGGAGCACAATGCGACACGGCGGCATTCGTGTATCTGCCGTTGCTCGAGGAAACGGGCCATATGCCCAGCGAGAAGTACACGCATGGCCCGGAAATCTTGGAGCATTGTGGGCGCATAGCCAAGCACTTCGGATTGTATGACAACGCCTGCCTCTCCACCGAGGTCACCAGCGTGGCGTGGGATGACTCGGTGCACCGGTGGATCATCCGTACCGACCGTGGAGACGTCATGCGGGCCAAGTTCTTGGCGATGGGAACCGGCCCGTTGCATCGCCCCAAGTTGCCCGGCATCGACGGCATCGAACGCTTTGGTGGGCACAGCTTCCACACCAGTCGCTGGGACTACGACTACACCGGAGGTGACCCAGCCGGTGCGCCGATGACAGAACTGGCACACAAACGAGTAGGCATCATTGGCACCGGCGCCACTGCGGTGCAATGTATTCCCCACCTGGCGAGAGCGGCTGGTGAGCTGTTTGTATTCCAACGCACGCCGTCATCCATCGACGTCCGCAACAACCACGCCATTGATGCCGATTGGTTCTCCACGTTGGAACAAGGGTGGCAGGAGCAGTGGTTGAGAAACTTCACCCTGCTCCAAACCGGTGGATTCGCTGATGAAGATCTGGTGAAAGACGGCTGGACCGACATCTCGAAGCGCATTCGCGACAAGTTGTTCTCGGGGCCGAATCCGGAGTTCACTCCTGAGGCGTTCGAACGGGCCTATCACGACAGCGATGACGAGAAGATGACGGAGATTCGCCAACGGGTGGACTCCATCATCACCGATCCGGCCACGGCCGAATCAGCCAAACCGTGGTACCGCCAATTGTGCAAGCGCCCCTGTTTCCACGATGAGTACCTCGATGCGTACAACCATGAAAATACCCATCTCATAGACACCGATGGCAAAGGAGTGGAACGCATTGATGAAACTGGTGTGTGGGCCAACGGCCAGCACTACGAACTAGATCTGTTGATCTATGCGTCCGGTTTCGAAGTTGGCACCGAGCTTCGTCGTCGTGCGGGGTACGAGACACACGGCAGAGACGACGTGACGTTGTCCGATGCATGGGGCGAGGGCATGGTCAGCCTGCATGGCATTCATGTCCACAGGTTCCCCAACATGTTCATCGTGGGGCCCACTCAAGGGGCCAATCTCATCTCCAATATTCCCCACAACCTCACAGAAGCAGGCGCCACCATCGCCGCCATCGTGAAACACGCACTTGCGATGGACGCCGACGAGGTGGAGGTGAGCGAGGCCGTGCAACACGATTGGGTACGCAGGCTGGAGACCGGCGGGCGGCGGTTCGGCAACCAACCGGACTGCACCCCTGGCTATTACAACAACGAGGGTAAGGGCGCCACGCCAGCGGGCTTGCGCAACAGCCTCGGGTACCCCGAAGGTCCACTGGCGTACTTCGATTACATCACTCAGTGGCGTACGTCCGGTGACTTCGATGGACTGGAGTTCCGGTCACCAGGGCAGCGTGATGGGCGCCGCTGATGGTGATGGGGACGACGGCTCGATCAGCCGGTTGGTGGCCGCACTACGCCCGATGAGCTCCACCAGTTCACGAACCTGCGGATCAGACGGAATCAACTCAACCAGCCGGGGGGAACGCGAGGCCAGAGTGGAGAGATCCACTCGAGCAGCCCAGGGTCCGCCGCGCAAGGCCTCTGCCCAGGCGGCTACGAAGACGTCCTGTACCAACCTCGGTGCTGCTTGATCCAACGACTGGTCCAGCCCTTGAACGTTGATGTCCTGGCCAATCTCGGTGACCTTTCCAGTATCCGGATCGGCCCAGCGCAGTTGGATCCGGCCCACGTTGCCCGACGCCCGGGGTGCCAACTGGATGGCGTACATCGCAGTGACGGTGTGACCGGCCCCGATCTCACCGGCATCCACCGAGTCATTGCGGAACTGGTCGTCGGCCACTGCCCGGTTTTCGTAACCCAACAGTCGATAGGCCACCACCTGGGCGGGATCAAAGCTCACCTGAGCCTTGGCGTCGAGGGCGATGATCTGCAGGGTTGACACCAGCTGTTCGGAGAACACCTTTTGGGCTTGTTGGGGGCTATCGATGTAGGTGTAGAAGCCGTCGCCGCGATCGGCCAGTGTGGTCTCTTCTGGTCCCCCGACCATGTTCAGCTCCCCTGGTGTCGCCGTCGCGGTCTCCATGCACAGTTACACGCTCCAGCCTCCCAATTCCGGTACACGCGTCTCGGAGCGCGCTCCTAGCTGTGGCTGCGGTATGCGTCGGCCCTATGTGCGATCCGAATGACGGCCACGATCCGAACGACATCGTCGATTTCATAGAGGATTCGATAAGGCCCGACCCGAGCAGAGTATGTACCTTCGAACTCGTGGCGGAGGGGCTTGCCGACGCGCTTGGGGTTGTCAGCAAGAGGACCAGCGATGAAGGCGATCACTGCATCGAACGCCTTGGCCGGAAGTCGGTCGAGCGCCCGCCGAGCGGGTGAACGCAACTCGACGAGATAGCTCACTCGGCGGTTTTGTTCCTGGTGCTGACGTATTGATCGAGTGAAACGCCCTGTTCCCCACGGGCCTCGTTGAGGTCCTTGGCGATGCCGGGCACCGAACGCCAGAACGCCGTGTCCTCGATTGCTTCCCACTCGTCTGCGGAAATGATGACTGCAGTAGGCCGCCCGTTCTTGGTGATCAACACATGTTCATCAAACGTTTCGACCTCAGTGATGAGTGCACTGAAGTGTTGGCGAGCCTCTGCCAAGGTCACTGACTTCATGTACAGAACTATAGTTACATTCTCGCTCAACCTATCCGGACATTTGCTCACGCTAGTTTTCTGCCATGGCTGTACGGCATTTGGTAACCATGGATTCGTCGGGACGCATTGTGGTGCCCAAAGCGCTGCGCGATGCCTTGGCAGTAGAGCCAGAGCAGCCTATGGATGCGCAGGTCCGAGATGGTCGATTGGAGATTGAGCCTCGATCTTTCGCTGCTGATCTGGTCGAACGTGATGGTTTGTTGGTGATCGTGGCGCGCGAGCCAATTTCGTTGATCACTCGCGATGATGTCAGGTCGGTAATCGAGTCGGTCCGCAAGTAGTGCCAGCAGCGGTTGATACTTCAGTTGTCGTTGCTGGACTGTGCACGTGGCACCCCGATCATGACGCTGCTCGAGCCGTGCTCGCCGCCCGTCCGGTTGGGCTGGCCCACGTGCTTGTCGAGAGCTTCTCGGTGCTCACCAGGCTGCCCGCAACGTCGGGCTCGACTGGTCCTGTACTCCCTTGATGCAAGGGCTTGTTCCACCTATGACACCATAGGAGTCGAGGTGCGGTGGGTGGTCTAACCCAGAGTCGGGCAGGTCGTTGCGGTACGGTGCGTCATGGACGAGGTATTGGCCGGAGGGATCGCCAATGCTGGAGCGGTCTGGCGTCGCGGTGAGGCGGTCATTCGACCGTCCACCCCGCAGTCACCGATGACTCAGGCGTTCCTCCACGCCCTTCGCGACGTTGGGTTCGCGGGTGCACCGAACCGCTTTGCCTGAACGAAACAGAGGAGCAACTCCGATTTGTGGAGGGCGATGTGGCGCTTTCCGCCGTACCCGGACTGGGTACAGACATCAGTCGATCAGGCGAGAGGGCTTGCAGAGCCGTAGCGTGGTCCGCCATGAAGCCATCGGTTGCGTCAGTTCATGAGCGTGTCGAGTCGATCGCCGAAGGTTGGAGATCGCAACGCAGTGAACGCCTAGCGCGCCGACATCTGGAGCGGGTCGACTTCGACTCGTTGCGCGAAGCAGGATTCCTTGGGGCCGTGGTGCCAGAGGAGTTGGGTGGACTGTGGCGCGACACCGCTACGTCGGCACGAATGGTGTGTGAGTTGGTGCGATTGATGGCGATGGCCGATCCCGCGGTGGCGCTGGTGTCGGCGATGCATCCTGCGGTGGTGGCGTTCTGGTTGTTCAATCCCGACCCATCGCAGCCGGCGTGGGAGGAGCAACGGCGGGCTGTCTTTGCCAGCGCGGGATCAGGCGATCAGTGGGGCACAATCACTTCCGAACCGGGCAGCGGGGGCGACATTGGCCGGACCAAGGCAACTGCGACATCCACCGACGACCTTACGTGGCTGGTCGGCAGGTCCTACGCAGTGACCGGTGACAAGCATTTCGGAAGTGGCTCGGGTATTGCCGACCGGATGATCACCACGGCGATCCCCGAAGGTGAGGACCAGCCGACGATGTTCGCGATGGACGTACGCGGTCGACCCTGGGACGGCACTGCGGGCTGGACGTTGATGAGCGAATGGGACGGCGTCGGCATGGCCGCCACCCAGAGCCATGCGATGCGCCTCGATCGGGCACCCGGAGTGCGACTGGCCCGGCAGGGCCCGTTGAGCGACATCACCGCCGGTGCTGGCGCGTTCGTGGCCACAGTGTTCACCGCAGTCATCATCGGTGTGCTTGACGAGGCAGTGGCAGTGGCGAAGGAGCAACTGCGTCCGAGGGCGGAAGGTCTGCGCGCCTACGAGCAAGTGGAATGGACCCGCGCCATCACTGATCACTGGGTGGCGGTGCAGGCCTACGAGGGGTCCCTGCGGGCCATGGAGGCGGGTG
>JANYHQ010000395.1 GCA_025358985.1 Acidimicrobiales bacterium | reverse complement strand
AGTTCGGCGTCGCGCGCGCCCGCGGCGAGTACGTGGTGCCTCTGGCTGATGATGACGCTTTGGTGGGCGGGGCGCTCTCACGATTCAAACAGGCCATTGATCGCACCGGTTCGAAGTTCCTCTTTTCTCCGTATGCGGAGTACTTCGACAGTACCTTTCCCAAGGTCAGCACCTCTGGGCGCAAGGCCAACACCATCGTGCTGTCTGGTGGATGCGGTCGCGAGATCAAGATTTCCCGTGATGCCTACCTGCGCCCGTTGTATGCGCTCACTCCTTATTTCCATCAGCACCCTTCGTCGTACGTGGTGGATCGACTGGTGTGTGACGAAGTGGTGCGCCGCTTCGGCGGACTGTTCGTGAGCCAGGGGGTGGAGTTCTTTTCCTGGCCCGCAGTATTCACTGTGCTCGATAGCATCACGTTGGTCGACCTTCCACTGGCGGTGGTGGGAAGGACCGCGAAATCCGGTGGAGTACAGGCGTTCCTCGAAAATCTTGGCTCACAGGATCTGCAGAAGATCCACAACAGTTGGGATCATGAGGTGCTCTCGGCACCTGTCAAAGCCAAGGTGTCCATCAACCTCACCACGGAAGGCCTGTGGCGGGCCCAGGACATTCCGGCCGGGGCATCGTTACGCAAGTACGGACGTGATGAGCACAAGTACGCCGAACTTCTCCGTGAGGAACTCACCTACCGTCGCAGCATCGGTACCGATGTCGATCGCGAGTTCAAGGACTTGGAGACGTGGTCGGCCACTCTGGAGCCGAAATTGGATCCGCTGGTGAAGAAGAACCGCTGGCTTACTCCGGTGTATTCGAAGCTGTGTCATGCCCGACGGGCCCGTGGATATGTCAAGGCACGCATCATTGATTGCGAAGCCGAGGGCATCGCCAACGCTATGGACGTCGCCCGGTACGTTGAGCGGTCCAATCAGCAATACCAGCACTAAAGTTTGGGTCAGTCGCGTCTGGCGTGGATGGGGAGGAGGTAGCCGATGCTCACGCAACATGGTCACGACGACAGTCCTAGCCAAGGATTTGAGGCGAGTACAACGGAGTTCCGGCTGGGTCGGAGGCCGTCGCTTGACGGCCTCCGTGCACTGGCAGTATTGGCGGTGTTGGCCGTTCATGCCGAGCTGCCGCTTGGCGATGGAGGTTTTCTCGGCGTCGACATCTTCTTCGTACTGAGTGGATTTCTGATCACAGCATTGCTCCTCGAGGAGCATTGCGGCAGCGACCGGATCAACCTGCGACGATTCATGGCACGCCGTGCGCGACGACTTCTGCCGGCGTTCATCGTGTTCGTAGTTGGCACGGTGGCCATCGTGTATCCCAATGTGACAACGGATCAGCGGCGATCCCTGCTTGGAGGGTTGGCAGGCTCCGTTCTCTATGTCCGAAATTGGGATCAGATCATCTCGGGACGTGGCCTCGCTGGTTTCACGCAACCGCATCTCTGGTCCTTGGCCGTAGAGGAACAGTTTTACCTGGTATGGCCGGTGCTCTTCCTCGGGATAATCATGTGGCGAGGTCGCACCCGTTTGGCGCAGCCACTCATGGCTTTGTTCAGCCTCAGTGCAGTGCTGGCCGTTGTGTTGCTCGTGGTCACGGATGACAATCAGCGTCTCTATCTCGGAACTGACATACGTGCTGCCCAAGTTCTCGCTGGAGCATTGGGTGCGGTACTGATCTATCGCTCTAGCGCGCTCACGCTTCCCAAGGCCATCGCTGGCGTCCCCACTGACCTGGCATTGGCCAAGCTCATCGGTGCCGTGGTGCTCAGCGTGGGAGTGATTGGTGAACCTCGGTTTGCCACCGTCTACTACCCCGTCGGTATTGCGCTTTTTGGGGTGCTGGTGGCCGCCTTCTTGGTGGCGCTCATACAAACCCCGGAGTCGATGGTCAATCGTGTTTTCTCCATACGGCCACTGGTGTTCGTTGGTTCCATCTCCTACTCGTTTTACCTGTGGCACACCCTGATCATCACGTTGGTGACGCCATCATCGGTGGTGAGACTGAGTTGGTTCCATGTGCAAATGCCGGTGTTGCGCGTTGGTGCGGCATTGGTGGGATCCATCTGTGTGGCGTCGCTTTCCACATTCACCATCGAGCGGTGGTGCCAGTCCCACCTGTTCCGGTGGGCAGATCGACGCTGATCGTTTGTATAGGAGCTTATTGGTTTAGGAGGAGTTGGTGGGTTTGGTGAAGCGGGGGGTGAAGGTGGTGTTGTTGAGGGTGAGGGTGTCGGTGGTGGCTTGGGTGCGGTTGTAGAACCCGTAGGCGGGGG
>JANYHQ010000374.1 GCA_025358985.1 Acidimicrobiales bacterium | reverse complement strand
GCCTTGATGGCGTCGAGTTCTTCTTTGGAGGAAATATCCGGTGACTGACTATCGATCTTCACGCCGTACTTTTTGGCGAAGGTGTCGAGCATCTCGCCGTAGTTCGTCCAGTCACGCGGCAACGCAATGACGTTCAGCTTGTTTCCGGCTTTCTTGGCGGCGGCCGCCAGGGCCGACGAAGACGAACCCTTGACCGTCTTGGTGGCGGCCGACGCCACGCCCGGGAGGGCAGCCAGCGCACCGGTGGCAAGGCCCAATTCCAAGAAGCGGCGGCGGGAGAACCCGCCAGTTTCTTCACGCAGTTGCTCGGTCACGTGGTGATCCTTTCGAGAGGGTGGGTGAACCCCGCTGCCGTCCTTGACGCAAGACGAGGATCACTGGCGACTCTTCCACACAACTCGTGGCCCATGTCGAGGTTCTGGCGTTCTGGAGGCGGTAGTCATCTGCAATACAGGGACAAACAGCACCCCATTTACCTACCGTTTACCTGTATCCCAGTTGCTGCCCCGACATGGGGGGCTCAGCCGATAGAGCCTTCCATTTGCAGTTCCACCAGACGGCTCCACTCCACTGCGAATTCCATGGGTAGGGTACGGGTCACCGGCTCCATGAAGCCGTTGACGATCATTGCCGTGGCCTGCTCCTTGGAGAGCCCACGCGACTGAAGATAGAACAGTTGATCGTCGCCCACCTTCGACACGGTGGCCTCATGGCCGATATGGGCCACCGCCACACCGGGGTTGCGTTCGATATAGGGGTACGTGTCGGAGCGGCTCTCCTCGTCGAGAATCAACGCATCGCACTGCACATGACTCTTGACGTTCTCCGCCCCTTCCTCCACCCGCACCAGGCCTCGGTACGACGTGCGGCCACCGTCCTTGGAGATCGACTTGCTGATGACCTGCGACGTGGTCTCGGGGGCCACGTGGACCATCTTGGCGCCCGTGTCTTGATGCTGACCAGCGCCCGCGTAGGCCACGCTGAGCACCTCACCCACGGCCTTGGGACCCATGAGGTAGATCGACGGGTATTTCATGGTGAGGCGGCTGCCGATGTTGCCATCGATCCAGCTCACCCGACTCTCGGCCTCGGCCCGGGCTCGCTTGGTGACCAGGTTGAAGACGTTGTTGGACCAGTTTTGGATAGTGGAGTACGTGATGTGAGCACCGGGGCGAGCCACCAGTTCCACCACCGCCGAGTGCAATGAATCCGATGTGTATACCGGCGCCGAGCAACCCTCCACGTAATGGACCTTGGAGCCTTCGTCGGCGATGATCAGCGTCCGCTCGAACTGACCCATGTTTTCCTTGTTGATCCGGAAGTAGGCCTGCAGCGGCATGTCGACCTCCACACCAGGCGGCACATAGATGAACGAGCCGCCGCTCCACACCGCACTGTTGAGCGCGCTGAACTTGTTGTCGGCCACCGGGATGACCGTGGCGAAGTACTGGCGCACGATCTCGGGGTACTCACGCAGGGCCGTGTCCATGTCGCAGAAGATGACGCCCTTGGCGGCCAGATCGTCACGGTTACGGTGGAACACCACCTCGGACTCGTACTGGGCGGTGACGCCGGCGAGGTACTTCTGCTCAGCCTCGGGGATGCCCAACTTCTCGTACGTGAGGCGCACCGACTCGGGGAGTTCATCCCAGGCGTCGACCTGCTTGTTGATGGGCTTGACGTAGTAGTAAATGTCGTCGAAGTAGATCTGCGACATGTCGCCACCCCACGACGGCATCGGCTTCTTGTAGAACACCTCAAGGGCCCGGAGGCGGAACTTGCGCATCCAGTCCGGCTCACCTTTCATCCATGACATCTCCTCCACCAGCTCGCGGCTGAGCCCGCGCTTGGGGGTGAACACGTAGTCCACCTCGTCGCTCCAGCCGAGCTTGTACTTTCCGAGGTCGAGATCTTCGATGGCTGTCATCACAGACGCTCCTGGCGTATCAGGGTGTTCAGGGTTCAGGTAGGTTGAAAACTGCTCATAGCAATTTCCACTACGGCCATAGTAACAACTCCTTCCCGCTTACCCTTCCCGCGAATAGGCGTTCAGTTCTCGTGATCGGAGGTCGACTATTGCTGACGTGAGGATCGAGGGCGATGTTACGGACGCGCAACTGTGGTCGTGCCCCCCCGACACCGGGGAAACGGCCAGCTCAGAGTACCAATCCGCAGAGGTAACAACTCAGTCATCCCCGTCAGAGACACCGGTCCCACCTCCCACGAAGCGGCGATACCTCCCGCTGGTGGGTGTGGTGCTGGCAGTGACACTTGCCGCAGGATTCACACTGCTGCTGCGTGGCCGCGGGTCGTCCGCACCCGCAGTCATAGGAGCCACCACTCCTGTCGCTCCGGGGTCAGAACAACCACCCGTCCTCAACCCGCCCACGATTCGGGTTCGGGCCAATGCCGTGATCGGGGCCGGCGACGCACTGGGCGACGGGGGAAGAGGCATCGATGCGCAACTCGTCGACCCCACCGGAGTGGCTGCTGATGGCGACGGCAACGTCTACGTGTCCGACGCAGGCAGTCGGCGTGTCCGACGAATCGACGCCGATGGTGGTATCACCACGGTGCTTGGCGGACCGGCCACCAGCCGTCAACGGGTGTTGCTGGACGAGCCCGGTCAGCTCACGGTGGACGCCAACGGATCGCTGTACATCCCCGACGCCGCCCGAAAGCGGGTGATACGGCTGGACCGTTCGGGCGCCACGGAACTGGTCGCAATAAACCCACCCCAAGGTGACGCGCTGCTTGGTGCCGCCACCGCAACCGCAGCGGGGGTGGACGGGCAGTTGGCGGTCGTTTCGCCAGACCGCACAACGGTGGCGGTGGTGAACTCGGCCACCGGAGTCATCACCGAGTTGGCGTCCAACCCGGTCCGCTTTTTACACCCGGTTGGCATCCTGGCGGTTGGTTCGGGGGGATGGTTGGTGGCCGATCGAGGTCTTGGCGCATTGGTAATGGTGGACCCGGCCGGCGTGACCACGGTGATTGCATCCACGATTGCATCCGCCGTCTCCAAGTCAACGCCCGGCGACCCCTCCCCGGGTGCTGGCGCGTCGATACTGCTGCCCGCTGCGCCGGTGGCCGTTTCCGCCATTCCTGGTGGGCTCATTGCCGTTGCCTTGCAAGGCACCACCGGAATCATGGTGATGCGTCCTGGGGACCCTGGTTCGGTGCGGACGTGGGCCACCGGGCATGGGCCCGAAGGGGTGCGGCCTACGGCCCTGTATCTCGGGGCTGATGGGCGGTTGCTGGTGGCCGATGCTCGTGGTCGGCGCATCGTTCGTATCGACCCTTCTCGACCCACTGTGATCCGTTTGGTGGCCGGGCGAGGGGTGTGGCAACCGGCGCCCCATCAATCCGCCATCGATCTCCCATTGCGCTCCCCCACTTCGATCGCCGCCGCCCCTGGCGCCGGACTCTGGATTGCCGACCCCCACGCTGGCCGGGTATGGCTGGTGGAGCCAAACGGCTCTGCCCAAGTGGCGGCCGGGACCGGCGCCGACGACGACTCGGTGGACGGTGCTAGGGCATCTGCCACTTCCTTCATCGCACCTACGTTTTTGGCCAGTACCAACGACGGCACCCTCTATGTGGGAGAAGTGGGCGCCCACCGCGTCCGTCGGATCGGCCCGCTCGGGTTGGTCACCACCGTGGTGACGGATGTTGATCCGGGCCCAATGGCCGTTCTGCCCAACGCCACGTTGGTGATTGCTCCG
>JANYHQ010000370.1 GCA_025358985.1 Acidimicrobiales bacterium | reverse complement strand
GCGGGCGGCATCGGTGGCGGCAGCGGCCAGTCCGGTGGCTACCGAGTGCATCCCGCCTTCGGGAAAGCTGACACCGAGAATGGAATCCATATAGGTGATGACGGCATACACGCCAAGTGCTTGAAACGGTGATAAGCCCGCATACAATGCTTGAAAACTGAACATCTTGTGCAGGCGAGGGTCATCGAAGCGTTTCGCCACTATTGAGTGCAGCTTGGCAAAACCGCCCATCTGTAGCAGCTTGAGTCCCGGGCTCATAGGCCGGGCCAGATCCAGTACCGAGTTGAAGTTGCGGTCGATGAAGTTGGGCATCTCGGCGGCGTAGAGCTTGGCCAACCAGTCGGCAAAGGGCCCGAATGCGGCGGCATCTTTGTCCCCGGCAAAGGCCCGGATCTCTTCGGTCATGGCCTCTCGGCCCCGTCGTACCCGCAGTTCCGAACCGTCATGAAACACTGCCCGGTACATGGGATCCACCGGCCGTAGCGTGATGTGCTCGGCCAGAGTAGAACCGGCGGCCCGGAACGCGTCGTCGATGAACTCGGTCATGGTGAGTACCACCGGGCCGGGGTCGATGCGGTACCCGGGCGGTGTCCACTGACCGGCGCGACCACCCGGGATTGATTCTCGTTCCACAACCGTGATGTGGATACCGGGCTGCTTGCTCATATGACAAGCCGCTGACAACCCGGCTAGACCTGCTCCAACCACCACTACTTGCATGTCGTTGGACTCAGCTGTTCAGTGATTGCGAGTGGTCACGAAGTGGGCCAACTCGATGAGGGCCTCGGTGGCTGCGACAGTAAGCCCCGCCGAGGCAATTGCGGCCATGGCCTCGTTGCGCAAAACGTCTATTTGCCCCTCCACCGCGGACACGGCACCTGTGGCCATGAGGATTTCTTGCAGGTCGCTGATCTCTTCTGCTGACAACTGCGGGTCACCGACCCGGCGCAGCAATGTGCGTTGCACCGACGTGGCCGACGACCACGCTCGGGCCACCAGTGCCGTGGGCTTACCTTCGCGAAGATCGTCGCCTACCGGTTTGCCTGTGAGTGCGTCGTCACCCACCGCTCCGAGCAGATCGTCGCGTAACTGGAACGCCTCACCCAACGGCATGCCGTAGTTGGTGAGCGCCTGCTCCACGCGACCCAATTGACCGCCGAGGGCGGCTCCCAGATGTAAGGGCCGCTCCACCGTGTACTTGCCCGACTTGTACTGACAGATACGCCGGGCTCCCTCTAGCGAGGGCTCGCCCTGGGCGCTGCCCACCAGGTCCAGGTATTGGCCGATGTTGACCTCGATACGCAGCTCGGTGAAGATGGCGTGCGCTTCGGCGTTGGCGTTGCGCATCAAGAGATCGGCATATACGAAGGCCAGGTCACCCACCAGTATGGCCACGTTCTCCCCGTATCGACGTTGTTCACCGCGCCACCCGCCCTTTCGGTGAGCTTCGCCGAATTGCACATGGATGGCGTCGAGGCCCCGCCTGGTGCGTGACCCGTCCATGATGTCGTCGTGGACGAGGGCAAAGGTATGCAGCAGTTCCAGGCCTGCCCCGGCATCAATGACTCCGGGGTCGTCCGGGTCTCCGCCGACGCCCACATAGGCCCAATGGCAGAACGCTGGCCGCAGACGTTTACCGGGGGCCAGCAGCAACTCTTTGAGAGCGGCCAATGGCTGGGCCAGGGTGGCGTCGATAGTTGTCCACCGGGCCAATTCGACGTCCATGAGCGCACCGACCCGGGCGTCGACCCGAGCAGCAATGGCTCCCAGGCAGGCCGGGGCAGCGATGAAGCTCAAGGGACTGATGATGCTCAAGGGACTGACGATGGTGGTGGAACTCATGAATGGGTCCTCGGTCGGGGGACGGGCTGCCCCTAGCGTCCGGCGCACAATAGTTCGACCGGTCAGCTATCCGAAGTGGCAATCACCTGGTGCGGCACTCGTTGTCGGGCGGCACCGACAGCAATGGTTCCCACTGCCCCCAGCATCACCGCCATGCCAAGCATTTGGATGGGGCGGACGTTCTCACCCAAGAACACGAACGCCCAGAACGTGCCCAGCCCGGGTTGAGCCAACTGCAGAATGGAGATGGTGCTCACCGGAACCCGCTGCTGAGCCCACGCAATGACCCCGTGAGCCACCAATCCGCTACTGACGGCCATGGTGGCTATGAGTACTGCGCCCTTGACTGACACATCGGTGAGGCCAGGGCGATTGCCACGTCCCACCCAGAGCGCCACCGGCAGCACAGTGGCGGCGGCATAGGCCGACATGCCGGTCATGAACAGGGTGGTGGGTACCGAGGTACGGACCTTGCGGCTACGCACCAGATACAAACACCACGTGCCCATGGCACAGAGGGTGAGCAGGTCACCCGTGACATCGGTTTTGGTACTGCCCGAAGCGGTGAGCAGGATGAGGGCGATACCGAGTAGCGCCACCACGGCCAGTCCAATGGTGCGCCGTGACACTCGCTCGCCCAGACGGATGGTGGCAAACGGCACGATGATGAGCGGCG